>JAGRBY010000107.1 GCA_020433835.1 Anaerolineae bacterium
TGGCCTAATTCTCTATAAAAGAGTTGCACATTGGGTATAATAAGGATTTTCAACTAAAGTATACCTGTCTCCTTCGATAGGGCAAAACCTTTTATACATCACTATTCTTATCAGGGCTTACGTAGTTCTAAAGGTGACAGTCACTTACTGGTCGTAAATCGGTCTTGGATTAGCCCAAATAGGTCGATTTAGGGTGTCCAAGTGACTGTCACCTGACTTTTGCGTAAGTCCGTCCTGATTATGAAACCAGTACAGGTAACGTGTATATAGCGGTGGATAGCCTTATGAAGCGGATAAACACAGATGCACTATGTTTGCACTTTTTGAGAAACCAGGGTTTTGATGTCTAATCGATACCCTGTTGGGGCAAAAGACGTTTCTTTTTAACGCTAAAGACCCTGGTTTCTTGCCGTAATACTTTAAAGTGCAAAGGTAGTGACAGATGCTTAATCCTCTACATCATCGACCGTTATAAAATTGCCTTCGGCAAAAAGACCCACCTGCAAGGGAATAACCCAATCGTAAGGGGCAAAGATGGTTTCCGGCGCGGCGGCCAAATTATAGTCCGGATCGACCATTGGTTGGTAAGGCCGTCCGTTAAGCGAAGCCCACGACTCGACGTAGATAATGGGGTCGTGGATGTCGTTTGCTTCTAAAATCTCTTTAAGGCGATGCACATAGTAGATGATCATATCGGGCCGGCTGGCCATTTTGCTCAGTTGGCGGCTGGTAAGGTTTTGGCGGGGATCAAATTCCCAGGTGTTTTCCGTTTCCGGGTCGGTTATGAAAAAGCGGATATCGGCACTTTTGCCGCGCAGCTTCATATGCCACGAAAAACGGTGTCCCTCTTCTGTCCAGCTTACGTTACCGCCGTACAGCCAATGGCGCAGTGGAATAAGAATTTGTAGAGCCAAAAAAATGGTGAAAAATCCAACCGCCCACGACTTATAGGCCACATAATTAGATGGTATGGCTTGCGGTATGGTTACCTTAGCCCGGCGCAGAATTTTGCGCGGCCAATCGGCCTCAACAAAAAGAATAGTGGCCGTGATCATGGCATAGGGGAAGATGCCGATTGAAAAGAGCCACTTATTGGTAAGGTTAAAAAAGAGAACGCCCATAAACGCCAGTAACCGCGTGCGCCGCCACAGCAGCAGCGTGCCGATGCACAGATCGAACATAAGGCCGCCGTAGGCAAAGAAGTAAGCCCCCATTTCAGAGGCAAAAAAAGGACCGGCCACCGGATAACTGGCCCGGTTTTGCAACCAGGAGCGGATTGGCTCGGCGACCAGCCAATCGGGGTTGAGTTTGGCCACACCGCCAAAGAAATAGACCAGAAAAAACTGCGCTCTAAAAATTAGTAAATGCCAGCGGGGAACAATCTCAGTTCGGAGATCAGGCCGAAGCAGTTGATCGAGCGAAGCCCAACGATGGGCATCGACAAAAATCAGTAAAAAAGCGACCAGTGAGATGAGATAATAATGGTTGTTATATTGGGCCTTATCAATGAGAAAAACATAGGTGTAGGTAAAAAAGAAGGTAATGGCCGAAACCCGATAGAAAAAGCCAAGCGCTATGCCCAGCGCCGATAAACCCATAACGAAGAAGACCAGGTACATGCCCTGGCCCGGTAAAGGAGCCACAAAGGGAAACAGTTCATAAGGGAAATAGAATTTCGGCTCGATGAAGTAGCGGTAGATACGGTCGTACTCGTGATAGCGGTAAACTTCCCAGGTCATCAGCGCCCCAAACAAAACGCGAAATGTACCCAGTGACGAGGCATCAATCGGTTTAATGAGCGCGTTGCCGTAGGCCTGGAGTTTGCTTTGTATAAATGCTATAATATGGAATAAATTAACGCTTGTTGAGGAGTTGTTTTGGTTCGCTTCCATAGAGTATCATCACTATATTGCGTGCCTGTTCAAACAGCACAAGGGTTATTAACCAAAACTGGTACATAGTGTTATACACTGTATTCAACAAGTTAGCAAGCCATTTTCGGTTCTCCGCCAATTCTAATGATAATCACAATGTGACAGTACTTTAATCAAAAAAGTCACGCTTTCGACATTTCAGGGTGACTCTAGTATAATCGTATGTACTAACCTTCAACTCTATTGATTCCTAAATACTGGCGTATCGTGTGGTTAGAAAAATCACGACATCCTCAAAAATCCGTCTACGCAGCTTCATATATAACCCACGCTTATTCATGTAAAAAACTAGCACTATGGAGGATTAACTGTGGCCACAACCGGAAGCTTAAAGCAACTGAGTAACACATCATCCCTTTCGCGCAACCGAGGAGTATCGACCGACTCTCTGGCACCAGGCACAGGCTCGCTTAACAGTGCGGGTATGACCGTGCCGTCTATTACGCGGTTTAGCGGCATGGCCGAACTGCTGGAAGCGCCCACTTCGTTAGATGATCTGGATATTAAGCAAAATTTGGTTACCGACATCATGCTGCGCCTTACTTATAATGAAGGGGAAGTAAGCGTTAGCCGGGCCGAAGATATTATGAAGATGCCCTATCGGGTTGTGGATGAGATGCTGCAATGGCTCCAGCAAGAACACATTGTCGAGGTTGCCAAGGCCGTCGGCAGCCTTGGCCGACGCGGCTATGTTTACACCCTCACCGACCTGGGCCGGCAGCGGGCTAAAGAAGCGACCGATCGAACGCTGTATGTTGGTCCCGTTCCGGTTCCGTTAGAAAAGTATTACGAGTCGGTTTTGAACCAGGCCACCATCCGGCGCTTAACGCGGGGCGAGGTTCAAAATGCGTTGAACCATCTTATTTTGCCCAAAGATTTCGACCGAAAAATTGGCCCGGCGGTCAACGCCGGCAGCTCGATATTTTTATACGGCCCGCCCGGTAACGGTAAAACCACCATCGCCGAGGCTATTGCCGAACTGTTGGGCAACGGTGAGCCGATTTGGATTCCGTATTCCGTCACCATTGGCGGGGCTATTATTCAAATCTATGACAGCCTGATTCATAAAATGAGTGACGAAGATCGCGGTGCGGCGGATAAACGGTGGGGGCTTTTTCAACGCCCGTCGGTTATGGTGGGTGGTGAGCTGACGATGGAGCACCTGGAACTGCGCTTTGAACCAACCGCCAAGTTTTACGAAGGCCCGCTGCAAATGAAGGCCAACGGCGGTATGTTTCTCATCGATGACTTTGGCCGGCAGATGATTACGCCCTCTGAGTTGCTCAACCGCTGGATTGTACCGTTAGAAACCCGCATCGACTTTCTGCGGCTTAACTCCGGCCAAACCTTCGAGATTCCCTTTAAGCAGCTTTTGGTCTTTAGCACCAACCTCGATCCTGAAGATTTAGTCGATGGCGCTTTCTTGCGGCGTATTCAGATAAAGGTCGGTGTCTTTGGCCCGGACGAGAAAATGTTTTATCAAATCTTTTCCAACCAGGCTCAGGCGCTCGGCTTTCCTGAAGTCGACCGCGAATCATTCCTTTATCTGCTCAGTGAGTGGTATCGCAAGACGGGCAAACCGCTGCAATCGGTGCACCCGCGCGATGTGCTCAAAACCGTGAAGCTTATTTGTGAATATGCCGGTGATCCGGTTCGTATGAGTCCGGGGCTTATCGAAGAAGCCTGTAACAACTACTTTGTTAAAGCCAAATCCGGCGAAATTCTATAACCAACCAACTAACGATCAAACAAACTAACCATGGACTTACTTAAAAAAGTAGAACTCCTTCTCAATTCAAAAACCCGCTCTGTGCTGCCCCGCCGACGGCGAACCGATCCGTTGGATGAGCAGGAAGCCGAGCTTTTGGCTGAGATCCGTGAGGCACTGCTTGCGGTCGAAGTTCAAGAGCGGCAATTGGCCGAGCGCATCAAAACCGAGCTAAGCCAGGCCGATATGGCCGCCCGCAGTGGTGATACCGAGCAGCAGCGTGCCCACGAGCGCCGTGCCGATGAACTCGACCGCTATCTGGAGCGCGAATCGCTGCAAGCCATCGATTTGGAGGACAAACTCCAGGCGTTGGAAGAAAAGCTGGCGCTGGCGCAAGCCGCTGTTGAAAAAGAGGGGCGCAAAGCCGCCACGATCGATGCCGAAGCATCCAAAGTTCTGGCCGAAGGCGGCATCGGGGTAACCACCACCAGCACTAATCTAGCCCAAAAAACGTCACCCCCGGAAGTTATCCCCGACGATTTTGCCACCGACGCTCCCGACGTGGCCGCTAAAAAGTCGAGACTATCAGAATAAAACACGCCCAGTAAAACGGCTCAGTTATTCTTATCGAGAATCAAAACATCCTCAGTTAGAACAGCTCTTGCTTAACCTGTTCATCACTGAGGATGTTTATTTTATCTTAAAAGTCAGGTGACAGTCACTTATTGCTAGTAAATCGGCCTTGGATTAGCCCCAATAGTCGATTTAGGGCATCCAAGTGACTGTCATCTTGTTATTTAACGATGACCGCTTATGAAGCGTTTGTGTGTGGCCAGGCCGGTATCCAGGTGAGACGGGCCAACAGTACCCAGCCGGCAAAAAGGATGGTGAGCAGCATAATTAAGGCTTGTACACCGGTCGGATTAGCCAGCGAGGCAATCTGCGACCAAACGGTTGTCTTCGGAGCCGGCAGCGGCTCACCGTAGCGATTCAAACCGCTTTCGGTTGTGGCGTAGATACCGCCGTCATTAATCATCACCTGCTCGCCCAGTTTTTCTTGTCGGGCAACTTCCGTCCAGTTTTGACCGCCGTCGAAGCTTTCAAAAAGACCGTCGCTTATAACTTCGCTGCCAACCCCGATGCCAGTGGTGATAGCGATGTGCTCAGGATTTGCGGGATCAATCGTAATCGACGGCACCCACAGCAAGATACCCGGCTCTCGGCCTAAACCTTCGTTACTTTCTACCCAGCTTTGGCCGCCATCATCAGAGCGATAAACCCCATAACCAACGGTACCTGCATACAGAACTTTCGGGTTAACCGGGTCAACGGCCAAGCTAATGGCGTTAACCGGCAGCGTGTCGATGCGCTCAAAGCGGCTGCCGTCTACTTGCAGCAAGCCATCGGTTGCTACGGCATAAACCGGGCCGCCGGGAACGGTTACAACTTCATTTACGTACAAATTTGCTAACGCATCGCCGCCGATTTTCTCAAACTGGCCGGTTTGGCTATAGAAGCGATACAACCCTTGGCCGGACGTACCGATGTAAACCACACCGGGTTGGTCGGGTGAAACGGTTAAGGTTGAAACTTCGGGTGCCTGACCGTTTTCATCAGCCGGCAGCGCATAATTGGTGTAACTCCAGGTTCGGCCCCCGTTATCGCTAACTAAAAGACCGTGGTTGGTATCACCGTCTTGGCCGGTTGTGGCCGCATACAGCAAATCGCTGCGAATGGGATGAACCGCTAAAGCGGTGATATCTTCCGTCGGGCTATTGCTGACAAGCTGCCACGAGTAGCCTTTATCATCACTGCGGTAGATACCGCGCTGGTCGTCGTTAAGCGCCGCGTATAGAATATCGCCGGTGGTCGACTCGGCCACGGCTTCAATTGAAGCCTCAGACATATCGGCCATCGCCAAACTGCGCGTTTCGTCTACGACCAAAGCCGCGACGGTTCCCAGAGTGAGAATTAGGGCAAAAAGCCCAATTCTGAGCAGTAGAGTTAATTTTCGCATGAGTGCCTCCGATGTCCTTGGTTTTATAATTGGTTGGTTAGATGGCTAGTTAGTGGGTTGATACGGCTGGAATGGCTCGTTGGTAGTCGTTGGTGCAAACTGTTGTTGGGTAATGTCGCGGTTAGAAAGTGTGTTTTCAGCCGGTGCAGCCATTTCAGTGGTTGACACGTTCGGCGCATCAGCCGCTACCTGGTTCATTTCGTTAATAGCAATAATGCTGGTAATCACCACCAAATAGATGGTGATGATGAAAAATCCGTTGATGAAAATACGTTTTATGGTTATCACAATAACACCTCTTCTGTTAGACCTCCATCGTTCTGGCGCTTGTTTTGCGCAGCGATACTTCTGCACTATAAAGGCCTTATGCCAAGAAAGGGTTTTTAGCGTTAAAAGAGCGCTTCTGACCGCAAAAGGGTATCAATGCAGTATCAAAACCCTGGTTTCTAAAAAAGTGCAAACATAGTGACTTCTGAAAACGATGGAGGTCATTACTCAATCGTTAAGATTAGTATAGCAAATGACCGGCCTTTTGTGATCAGCCGGTCGTTGTAGGAGTAGTACAACAAATGGATGATTTATAGCGGTGGTGATCTTGCTTAGGTAGGCAGGTTATCTCGCCCACGGGGAAGGGTTTGCGAGAGTGAAATACAGCGGCGCTTTCACGCCATTACGGCAGGCCATAAATTTGGTAGTCAAAAATATGTTCAAAACCAAACTGTTGATAAAGGGGATAGCCTGCCCTCGAAGCCGTCAGTACCACAAAGGGATGGCCGTCGGCAGCCGAATCGGCCAGCAGCCGGGCCATCAGCGCTTTGCCCACATCCCTTCTTCTCCATTCGGGCAGGACAGCCAATATATAAAAACCTAACACCCCGGCCCCATATACCGAGGCCAGGATCCCCGCCGGAGTACCGGCCTCCACCTCCGCCAGATAAAGCCGAACCGTATCGTTCGCCAGCCAATCATCGGCCATAGCATCAAAATAATGCAGACCGACCTCAGCCGGAAATCGAAATGCAATACGTCGAATCGTGCTGGCTGCGGCCAGGTCGGCCGGCGTAGAGGCACGCCATACACGAATGCGGCGATTGTAATCAACCGGCCGCGCCGGTAACGGAGCCAACATCGCCGGCAGCGGCGGCGGATCGAACCAGATGTTGTGCTTTTGCAAAAGTTGGGGCAGCGTTGGTGGTTGCGGGTTTGGCCCCACCCACCAATACCAGGGCACGTTTCGTTCTGCAAAAAAGGCCTTCACCCGCTCTATTTCCGTTTCAATAAGCGCCTCTGGCGTTTTGGGGGGGTAGCCCTTGCTCAACGCCAGATTAAGCAAGGGCACCGACAGCCCGGTAGAGGAGGCATTAACGCCCACCCCTTCCCACCGTGCCGCCTCCGGTGATCGCGACGATAACCACGTTTGGACCGTGCGGGTATGGACATCGGCTTGCTGGATGAGTTCAGCCGGGGTTTGTTGTAATGTTTTGGCAAGGCTTTCGATAGTCATAGCGTGCTCCCCGGATGACCACAGTCAGCCTGCGGCTTAGGCCCGCTTGAGCGAGGCTAACAGCGTACCGGCCCCCAGGTAAAGAACCCCACTGGCACCATGTTTTATCTTGGCCAATCGCCCGGATGATAAAATGTGAGCAAACCGGCTGGCCAGCAGCGTATAGCCAATATTAACCGCCAGGCTTAACAGCCAAAACGTAACCGACAAAATTATCAACTGCGTAAAAAAGAATGAGCCGGCGCTGGCAAATTGGGGCAGGAAAGCGCCAAAGAACAGAATTGTCTTTGGATTGGTGAGCGATACAAAAAAGCCGCGCCCAAACGACCCCACCAGTGTGGTTTTTTCCGGCGTTGGCTGCTGGGTTACAGCCGCCCGAAGTTGTTTTATCCCTAAGTAAAGTAGATACGCCACGCCACACCATTTTAGCCAAAAGAACCCTTGGGCCAGGGCATACACAAACCACGTGGTCCCCACAATTGCCGTCACCAGTTGTAAAACCATAGCGGCCTCGATGCCAAAAACCGTCTGCAGCCCTTTCGCTCTGCCTTCACTAAGGCTTGTCGATAGCGTGACTAAAACGTTTGGGCCGGGAATGGCTATGAAGCCTATCGATATTGCGATAAAGGTGAGATAGATACTTAGTTCCAAGGGATACATCCTCCTGCGGGAATAGTGAGGGTAAGGGTAACTTCAAGCATTTGGTATTATACAGTTATTTTCAAACTCCGCCAGAGGCAGCAACCGCGAATCTTCCAAGGCTGCCGTTCGATGACCCATGCCGACCAAATCGTCTTCATTTGAGGCAAAAGCCACAAAGTCGGCCAAAGAATTTTGGCGAACAAGCCTGGCCAGATCCCACGGTTCGTCCTGAGGGCCGATGAGATAGGTGCCGCCTTATTCAAGGGGAGATCCATGGGGTTACTTCCTTTCATTTCTTCTGATCGAATTTAAAAAAGGTTTCGGCCCGATCCAACAATTCTGAGGTGGTCAGGTAGGGAGCATTTTCCAGAGTAATGTCTGTATTCTTGAGCGCTTTGTGATGGTGGCTTTTGATATGCTGGCGAAGACCATACTTGGCCTGACCCGGACCCAGAATTAGGATATTATCAACGATACCCAAATGCTGAAGCACGTCTTCATAAAAATGGTTCAACACCTCGCGCTGATGGCCTTTGGTATGGTAGGTTGATGAATCATGCCCGTTATGGGCATCTACATTAGAGTAGATTTCTTTTTGTGTTGACAGTTGATGAGCGGTGAAGGTAAATACCATCGCTTTTCGTTGATCGAGCCAGATCATAGCCTGGTCTAATGTTTGGGACTGCACAAATACACCTCCTGGTATACAATAAATTTTGTAGGACAAACTTAAGTTTGTCCTACGGTAATTTTCGTTTTCGTTGTCACCCTCACGGGGGCTGTTCAACTCCGTTAAAATTTGTTTACGCACTATCAGATAAAGGGTACCCACCAGACCTGACAGGTTTTATACGGCATTTTCCAGCGTAATTAGACGTCCGGTTGCCGCTAATCTTACGCCAAACAAAACTTTAGACACCTGTCAGGTCTTAACTTCATTGCGTTACGGCTTGGCTTTGTCCGTTGATTTTACACGGGCAAAGTTATCAATTTCCTGACCGAGCTTTTCAATCATTTGCCCCATGTGATCGGCATCGTATTCTGTGCCGGCTACCAGCTTATCGGCTAATGAATTGACGTCGTTGAAAAAGGTGGTGGTATCCGCTTCGACCTCTTGGCCACTCAGGGCTAGAGCCTCTTTCAGGTTATGAAGGCTGGCTTTGAGAGCATAGCCTGAGGCATTGTTATCCTCGGTCAGTCGTTCGGCGGCTTGCTGCTGGTAAGCGGTGGCCAGGCCCGACTGGCTGTCGGCAATGCCTTTCTCCAACTCGGTTAGTGAGATGTTGCCTTGAGCCGCTTCATCGGCCAAGCTGTTCAATTGATCGATGGGGGTTTGCAGCGCCTCTTGGGCACTCTCGTTAGACAGAGCCTGATCGAGGCGTAAATAAGCCACCCCTTTACGAATTTCGACAGCAGCTACATCGTTTTCGTCTTGCGTATAGGCTTCAACGGCGTTATGAAAGTGGCCTGTGGCCTGGTCGATCAGTGCCAGCCGTTCGTTAGCCGGCAGAGAAGCCAAACGATGATCGATGTTGACCTGATAGGCTTTGATGAATGCGGGATTCAGTTGGGCAATATCGGTCACCTGCCCTTGCTCTACTTCATCGGCCAGTTTAACGAGCTGATCGGCTGCTTCCAGGCGAGCATCGACATCTTCAGGTGTGGAGTCAGGCCCCAATTCTTCCTGTTGCAAAAATTGGGCTGCTTGCTGCATAGCTGTGGCCGAAGCTTTGCTGTTGCCATCCAGAAATTCATTGCGGGCGGTTAGCAACTCTTGTCCAAACTCATCCATAACAGGAACCCAGATATCTTCCTCAGTAAAGGAGATCCATAGCTCTTCTTTGGGTAGTGGTGCCGTTTGGCTTTGCGGTTCCACCTCGGTAGTGGAACTGCCTTGCCGCTGTTGCAGCTCTTCGACAATGCTCTTCGTTTGTTTACCGGCAATCAGATCATCGCCCAGGTTGCGCAGGTTTTCGATAAAGGCCGTTTCATCCTCGTTCGCTTCGCGTCCGGCCCGGCTTAGGGTTTGCTCCAGATGCGAGGCTGCGGCCTTCAGTTCGTAGCCGGCGTCTTTCATCTCGCCCAAATCCTCGGCACCCATGGCCGCCAACTGGTGATGCAGTGCCAGCGCGTAGTGGGCTTGGGCAAAGGTCAGCGCGTCCATCTCGTCGGGTGAGGCAATCTCGCCGTTGGCAATGGCATCGGCCAGATTGGTCAACTCCCCAATTGAGGCTTGCAAGGCGGCTTTGGCCGGCCCCACAGCCCGCGCTTCGCTAAGGTGCAAGTAGGCAACCGCCTTGTGAATTTCGCGGGCTGCGGCGGCAGTATCGCCCTCATTGAGAGCGGTGATAGCTTGCTGAAAATGTTGAGTCGGCTTTTCAACCAGAGGATATAGCGCTTCTTCCTTAACCAAACGCAGGTGATTTGCTACGTCGGTCTGGTAAGCTTCTTGAAAAACAACATTTAGGGCTTCTATTGAGGTGACTTGGCCCTCTGCCACTTTAGCAGCCAGATCATCTAAGCTTTTGGCGGCGTCCTTCAAGGCCGTGGCGTCTGCCGTATCGGTGGCCTGGGCGGCCTCATCATTCAAAAAGGTAGCCCCGGCGCGGATTTCCTTGGCAGCCGCGATCATATCATCTGCTTCAAAACTTTGATGGGATGCTTGCAGGTGTTGGCCAAACTCATCCACCACCGGGATCCAAATGTTTTCTTCAGCCACCACCCATTCATCTTCCGGCGCAGCAGCCGGTGCGGCCTGAGCTTGTCGGGCCTCGAGTTCCTCAAAGATGCCCTTAACATCCTTCCCGGCAATCAGATCATCCCCTAAGTTTCGCAAGTTAGTGATGAAGAGTGCATCATCCCCTTCTGCTTTTTGGCCGACGTGAAATAAGGTTTGTTCCAGGTTTGTGGCGGCGGCTTTTAGCTCAAAGCCGGCGTCTCGAAGGGCATCTCGGTTTTGGGAGTTCGTCGCGGCCAGTTGATAATGCGCGGCCAAAACGTAATGGGCCTGGGCAAAAGTCATCTCCAGGTCAGCCGCCGAGGTAATCTTGCCCTGAGCCACGTCGTCGGCCACTCCGTTCAATTCTCCGACGAGAGCCTGCAAAGCGTCCTTCACTTGGCCATTGGCTCGCGCCTCATCGATCTTGAGATAAGCCACAGCTTGGCGAATTTCAGCCGCCGCAGTCGAGTAGCTCTCTTTATTGAGGGCATCAACGGCATATTGGAAATGCTGGGCCAGCTTCTCAACTAAGGGGAACAAGGTTTCTTCTTTGGCGTTGATCAGCCGATGGGCTACATCAACCTGGTGAGCCTCGGCTATGGCCTCGTCCAAGGCTTCAATCGAGGTAATTTGGCCTTTTTCCAGCTTCGTGGCCAGATCTAACTGTGTCTTAGCCGCCTCTTTAAGGGCTGTTTTGTCGTCTTCAGAAGTTACAGCCGCTGCTTCACTGTCTAGAAAGGCAGCCCCTTCGCGGATCATCGTGGCCGCTGTATCCACATCGCCCGCTTCAAAACTGCGCCGGGCGGCTTGTAGCTTTTGGCCCAGTTCATCGACCACCGGAATCCAGGTATCCACTTTGGCTACCACCCATTCCTTTTCATCCGCCGGTGACATGTCGGTTTGATCCGACGCTTCGGCTGTTGCCACAGTGGTCTCTTCGGCCTTGGGTTCAACCTTGGCCGTATCCGTCTCTTCGACTGTGCCTGCTGTTGCTTCCATTTGTGCGCCCTGCTCCGTGGTGGGCGTTGCAGTCGGGAGTTCTGTGGCGGTTGGTTCAACCTTAGCCGTTTCCGGCGGCGTCGCCCCGCCGCAGGCCGCCGTTACCACCATGGCGGTTGTTAAGGCCAGAGCCAACCCAATGGGTTTAAACGAAAAAGTTGTGTGACTCATGAGAGTTCCTCCTCATAATAGGTACTGCTGGTTCACGCTTGTTATTTGGATAGGAGTTGCGCAGTTGAAAGATACATAGGAATGAAGAATACATAACTTGAGCAATCTAGCAGAAGATTGAAGATTAGAGATAAACAGATTGGTCAATGTCATGAAATGCGTAACTCTTATTGGATCTACGTTTGCCGATTGCAGATTTCTTCATGGTTGCCCGCAATCGGCGACCAAATCCTAAAATCCATTGTAGCGCATGAGGAACACGGTTGTCTTTACGAAAAACAAAAGGTTGCCTTATCAATAACGAAAGGCAACCTTAAGATCATTTTAAGAAGTCTATTCAGTTGTACTACCACGAACTCTCAAAGACTTGTAGACAGTCCTAAAAGCAACAAAATTGAAATAACCGCTATCAGGTTTACAAGGTGTATAAGCAGATGTTCGATCACGGGGTAAGGGTGTTATTAGGGCTTAGGCGGTGGATATTATGGTGTTATTTTTGAACTCCACCAGAGGCAACAAACGTGAGTCTTCCAACGCTGCCGTTCGATGGCCCATGCCAGCCAAATAATCTTCATTTGAGGCAAAGGCCACAAAGTCGTCCAAAGAATTTTGGCGAACAAGCATAGCCAGGTCCCATGGTTCGTCCTGGGGTCCAATAAGATACCTGCCGCCATGACCGAGGAAAACAATATCACCCCCGCTGGCGCGGAGAAAAGGCAGCGTGTGGTCGATGTATTTTTGATACGCTTCCCGTCCCGATATCGGTTCGCTGGGCGCCAGTTCCGGGCTGGCAGCATAGTCGGCCACCTCTCGGAAACGGAGGAGATTGAGCATCACTAACTCACCGGTAATATTGCGAGCGAAAAGCGCCTTTCCTGACTCTTGTGTGGTTTCTAGAAAACGTTTTGCCATTATCGCGCTTACTCCACACCTAGATGGCCCAGAATAGCCTCTAGCCCCAGCAGATAACTTCGCCAGCCAAAACCGCTAATCTGGCCGACGCAGACCGGAGCCAGCATACTTTTATGCCGAAATTCCTCGCGAGCGTGGACATTGCTCAAATGAACCTCGACTACGGCCAGGCCGGTTCCGGCAATGGCATCGCGCAGAGCAATTGAAGTGTGGGTGTAGGCACCGGGGTTGAAGATGACGCCGTCGGCCCATTCACGCGCCTCGTGCAGCGCATCGACCAAAGCACCTTCATGGTTCGATTGAAAGGGGCGCACTTCGACACCGCGTTCGGCGGCAGCAGATGTTACGAGATCGTTGATATCATTCATCGTCGTCGATCCGTAGACTTCCGGCTCGCGTAATCCCAGTAAATTGAGGTTTGGGCCGTGCAGCAACAGAATTTTTGTCATCGTTCTCCCTTGAAGCGACTAAAACAAGGGGCCACAGATTGGCGCAGATAGTCACAGATAGTATCAAAATGAAGATAAAATCAGTGAAAATCTGTGTTCATCTGTGAACCCCTCTACAAGTCGTTTTATTGATCAGCCAGCGCAGCTAACACGGCGTCGTGCAAGTCGCCGTTGCTAACGATGACGCCGCGATTGTCGTGCATCTTATAATCCGAACTAAAATCGAGCGGCTTGCCATACATATCGGTTACGCGCCCGCCGGCCTCTTCGATGATGAGGCTACCGGCGGCGTGGTCCCAAATCTTCTCGCGATAGCCGGGATATTTGGGCGACGGCAGCCGCAAATAGAGCGCCGCATCGCCGCGAGCGACCGCGCCGTACTTGACCTGGCTGTCCATCCGCAGCGAGGGTTTGGTGATACCGGCGGCCTCGGCGATTGCCTTCTGCAGCGGTTGGTCGCCGTGGCTGGCCTCGACACTTTCGGCAAAGCGAACGTTTTCGGGATGCGTGGCGGGTACTACGTGGATGGGCGTGAAATCATCGCTGTTTAGCGGAGCCATTGCTGCGCCTTCACCTCGCACGGCCACAAAAACAACGCCTTTGTCGCCTTCCGGCTCATCCCACTTCATCGGCAGTACCGGGCCGGCCAGCGCAGCGACCACCACCTGACCGTTTTCAATCAACGCCAGGGCGATGCCATACTGATCGTTGCGCAAAAAGCCTTTGGTGCCGTCAATCGGATCGAGCGTCCAGAAGCGGTTGGTTACCTGGCCGTTACCGGCGTCGATCCAGCCGCAGACTTCTTCAACGCTGGCGTTGGGAAAGAATTGCTGCACGTAAGCCGTCACCTGCTCCAGCTTGGCGGCATTCTCCGGCGTGCGGAGTTGGCTTGAATCTTCCTCACCGACAATAACGGCATCGGGAAAGTGGGCCGTTACGTACTGGCAAACCACGGCCTGAGCGCCAAAATCGGCGACGGTGACCGGGCTTTTATCGCCCTTTTCCAATGAATCAACATTGACCATATCAGCCTGAACGGCCAGGCACAATTGAGCCGCTCGCGTTACGGCTTCAATAGCAATTTGTTTTTCTTTTTCGTAAGACATGGGTTTGTTTCTCCTGATCAGGATTGTAGATTGCTCGCTGAGTGCATTTTAAGGCATAAGCATAGAGGATAAGTGTGAAAATGATTAGTATCTGGTTAGATTTAAGTCTCAGAGTAGCACAATATTAAACCGTGCAACCATAAAATTGCTCTAATAATCGACAGAATTAACAGGATTTACTTTAATTATAACAATTATAATCGTGATAATCTTGCCGTAGGTGCTGTCTAATTTCTCTTTACCATAGTTTAGTTCAGAGCTACCAGTCTCAGACTATAGTTGATCAATGCATCTAAAATTCTGCTAGATGCCAAGCTCGACCTTATGCCGTAACCAATCCTAACTGCATGCCGGCCAACATGATACCAGCCACGGTTTTGACATCTTCGATCTCGTGCCGCTGGATCATGGCGATGGCTTCAGCCCAGGGCAGCGTGATAACTTCGATATGCTCGTCGAACTCAAGATTGTTGGGGCCGGGTGTGATATCGGTAGCCAGGTAGAGGTGGATAAACTCGGTGAAGATGCCGGGCGCGGTGTAGAAGCCGTGCATCTTTTGCCAGGTAGCGGCGGTATCGCCCGTCTCTTCTAACAGCTCACGCGGTGCAGCCAAATCGGGGTCTTCATCCGGCTCCAGCCCCCCCGCTGGCAGCTCAATGACCCACTTCTGCGCGGCGGAGCGAAACTGCTTCACCAGCCGAACCTCGTTGTTGTTGGTCATCGGCACAATGGCGACCGCGCCGTGGTTGCTTACAATCTCGCGCTGTACCGGCGTGCCGTCGGTCAGTTGGGCTTCTCGCAAGGTAAAGTCGATGGCCCGACCTTTGAATATTTTCTCTTCACGAATGGTTTCTTCGGGGTTCATAGTCTCTCTCGTAAAAACAGAAAGGAGCGTCAATGTTTACTTTGACCTACAGTGAATGACAAAGCAACCTTTGTCGCTCCGATAATTTTCGCTTATTTACAAAACCGCCTCAACATCCTTCTGGGCGATATCTTTGAAAATATCCACATCGCCGATGGCGCGTGGCAGGATGAAACGGAGCGTGTTGCCCTGCCGTTTCTTGTCGGTGGTCATCGCGGCCAGAACCTCGGCGGATGGATAGTCAGGCGGTTGGATCGGCATCTGAAGTTGGTCGAGCAGAGCGATGATGCCTCTGTTGTTTGAG
>JAGRBY010001080.1 GCA_020433835.1 Anaerolineae bacterium
GCCCGATTCGTTCAAGGTTTCATTGAAATCACCGGCGGCGCACAAAGCCGCCCCGTTTTGGCTTAATTTGGCCCAATCATCGCCGTGAGCTTGGATAGATTTATAATGTTCGGCCCACATTTTCGATTTACCATCCGATCCTTTGTTATGCGCCCAGGTAATGATTGAACCATACACGATTAACCGGCCGGCCGGCGTTTTTATCTCTGCACACACCGCCACAGCCGGATCGAAGGTGTTTAATGGGGTTAGAATGGGCAATCTCGACCAAATTGTAGCCCGAGTTTCGCCCTCTCGGTGAAACTTGGCCTTATCGGTGGACAAGCTTTCATATTCGTCACCAGGTGTAATAACTCGATGCGTTTCGGTGAGTATCCAAATATCGGCGTTGATTTCGTGGAGTTGTTGGTTAATAATGGGGTTTCGTTTTGGACTTTTCCAGCCATTAACCGTCGGACGTTCGACATTCCAAGTGGCAATTCTAATATGCATCGGTTTATCCTATTAAATAAGCTGAGATGTTGTAAAAGAGATCATCACTAGCCCCTATTTCCAAAATTGCCACCATTTTTGGTGAGGTTTCTCTTACCTTTGTGGCAGAGGGTCAGTGTCATTCCTCTGACGTTAATAATAAGGTCATTTTGGGTTTGCCGGCCACACGATACGCATTTTGAAGGGCTATTTCCTTGGGTAGCCCCAATATTGGGGGTGACCATTGCCCCACCTGGCCGAAGATGCTCGATATACCGCAATTCGTTTAAGGCCACTTTATTATTCGGTTCAAATTCCAATGATTGTTGAAACATCGCTTTGGCTTCATCAAGTCTTGACTCTTTTCTTAGCCTAACGCTTATCTGACTGTCCCCAATCATTCATTAAGAATATACCTCTGATAATAGCTGTCGTTCAGTTTATTTGCTCCGGCTGTAGTCGAAAAATGCGACCAGAATTTAAAGAACTCAAATGTCACCAATTTATCTGTTACTTGGCGTGCAGCGGCAATCTGTTTTTGTACTCGCTCAAATGTAGCGGCTTTCGAGCCAACATAAGCTTCGATATTTGCCCACATCTCAATGCCTGCATCATCACACGCTTTCTTCATCGCCTTCATATAAGCAGGCACTACATCAAGAGGAATATTATTCCCACCTACGCCATCTTGCAGCATTAGCACGGTCAAGAAAGTGTCTCCCAAAAAATTCTTGTAAACTTCTTCGGTAATTCCTGATTGGTCCGGTGTAGGGTTACTAATAAAAGGGGATGTCGCTATTTGCAGCCGATCGCTCTTTGTGCGGCAATGTTCACTCACTTCAATGAGATATTTCGTTAGATAACCCAGCTCATCCTTAGCTTGTGGCGTCCACCCTTCCGATGGAAGATAAAAGCCATCGAAAGATTGACGCGTTCCCCATTCATTCCAGATTAAATCGGCAGAATGTTTACTTTGGGAAATAATATCCTTAAAACGCTCCTCATTTTTAACACATTCTGTACTGCCGACACAATCTTGTGGAAAAACGAGGCCTATCCAGACTTTCATTTCCAAATCTTCGGCACGTTTCAAGGCCGTATTGATATAACCTCTTGCAACGGCATTACGTGTTCCTCCGGCGTCAAGATAAGCTTCTGTTTGGATAATGATCAAATCCATTTTTAGACGTTTCATCTCACTTATTGATTCACCCCATAAATCCACATCACTTGCATCCGCAACTGTATTAGATATCTGCAAAAACGCGCCTTTCAACGGAAGTTCCATGCTCAGCTCCTATTTTTCCTGTATATCAAGCAACATAAACCACAATTAGACGGCTTTTATTCCGCTTACTCCCTTGACGATAGGAATATCCGGAAAAAAAGTGGTATTATCCTAACACTCTAATCATATCACCCCTTTTTCCTCCGAGTCCAGTCTCGGCTGCAAAATTTTGTTTCAGTAACGATCATCTATTACCCCATAACCTTAAAAATTGAAAAAACAGTAAACGTCAGCCGAATTGAGGGACAAAAAACAAATAGGGGGAATGAATCTCATTCCCCCTACCGCTCCGACGCCCGAAAACCGGCATTTTCCGCCTCGATGGCGCTGCAAAACCAGCGATCCCCCCGCTTCGGGTTTAATATCACCCGCATAAGGCTGTTTTTTGTAAATCAAGTTATTTAATTGGGCACTGAATGGATCGTTTTGAAGATCAAGTTAGGTGGAGATAGCA
>JAGRBY010001081.1 GCA_020433835.1 Anaerolineae bacterium
CTTCGGGTTCGACACAGCTCTGGGTATTGCCACCGAGGCTATCGACCGGCTGCACAGTACGGCTCACAGTCATCATCGCATTATTGTGGTAGAAATTATGGGGCATAATGCCGGCTGGCTGGCTTTAGGCGCAGGGCTTGGTGGTGGAGCCGATGTCATCCTCCTTCCCGAAATTCCCTATGATATTGAAAAAGTAGCCGAGGCTATTCGTCTGCGCTCGCGGGCCGGGAAAAATTTTAGTATCGTTGCTATTGCCGAAGGTGCTCTATCAACAGAGAATGCAAAGGCCATCCGGGCAGCGGAAGAAAAAGTCGATAAAGCCAAAGACAAAACGGCCAAAAAGAAGGCAAAAGCTAAAGTCAGTGAGCTAAAATCGCTTCATAAAGGCAATACGTTGCGTGTGGCAAACCAGCTTGAAGAGTTAACCGGTCTTGAATCGCGCGTTACCATTTTGGGACATCTTCAGCGTGGTGGCGCACCTTCGGCTGCTGATCGTTTATTGGCTACGCGGTTGGGAACGGCCTGTGCCGATTTTATCAATGAAGGCATGTATGGCATTATGGTCGCGGCTCGGGGCGAAGGGGTCGAACCGGTGCCTATTGGGGATGTTGTCGGCAAAAGAAAGATTGTGCCCTTCGATCACCCTTGGGTTAAAAGTGCGCGATTGATTGGGGCCAATCTAGGCGATTAATTAAGAAACCTCGGTCAGGCCGGTTATCGCTTCCCACTCGCTTTCTGATAATTCAGGAATGACGGCCCGTTTCTCGATAATGATATCACCGAAATGGGTTACTTGCTCAACGTCTACAATTCGGCGTTTGATCAACTCTAAAATGGCCAGCAATGTCACAATAACCTCGATGCGGTTGCGGCTGTGGCTGAGCAGGTCAACAAAGGAAACCTGACGGGTGCTATTAATACGCTGCCAGATACGGGCCATCTGTTGGCCGATGGTAACCACCTGGGGCGAGATCATCTCATCAACGTCCGGTGGTTCCGGTTTGATGGTCATCGCCCGTCGGGCTGCGGCCAGCAGAGCCTTGAGGTTACCTTCGCCGGGAATAAGTTTAGGTTCAATTTTTATTTGGGGCACAACCCGCACAAAGCTGCGCTCGCCAATGTCTTCCAGGTCGCGTAGGTGACCGGCGATCTCCTTGAAGCGTTTGTAAACAATCAGTTGGCGAGCCAGCTCATCCCCTACATCTTCTTCATCCTCTTCGGCCAAAATAGGTGGAGGCCGGGGTAACAGCATCTCCGATTTTATCAAAATCAATTTGGCAGCAATCACTAGAAAATCACTTAACTCATCAGGATCGGTCTCGCGTAGATCATCGAGATGGGCCAGATATTGATCGGTGACCTGGGCCAGGGCAATCTTGGTAATGTCAAGTTCTTCTTGCTCGATCAGGCTTAATAGCAGATCAAGCGGGCCGGCGAAAAGGGGTAAATCGACCCGATATTGGTTTTCAATTTCGTGATTTTCGGTGGTTTCGAGCATAAATTTGGCACCTTTTGGTCAACGCTTCAAACGATTATACCCCCAAAGAGAGTCTCTTCGCAACTGTGATATTTCGCTCATTTGTTCGGTTAATTTGACATAACTTAACAGTTTTTAGGGGTTAGCTTGTCATAAAGTGTAAAATGCACTAATTTAGTACCACTTTCCCATAAATTTGGTAACTTGGTTTAACAGACTTAACTTATTATGTTATAATCTATTATGTAAAAGCGGCTTATACCAAAATCCGACTGAATCCTTTAGCTAGGTTACTTCAAAAATATATTTGGCCGTGGATAAAAAAATCGTACAGAAACCAACAATTTTTATAAGTTACAGTCACAAAGACGAAGACGAGAAAGAGCAGTTACTTGCTCACCTCAGTGTTCTCCAGCACGCGGGTTTAACCCAGGTGTGGAGTGATGATCAGATTGCAGCCGGACACGACTGGCAAGAAGAGATCCAAGAAGTTGTTAGTCAGGCGCGTGTGGCTATTTTGTTAGTTAGCGCCAATTTCTTAACTTCGGAATTTATTCTGGGTCGAGAAGTCCCCACCTTACTCCACCGTCGACAAATTGAAGGTTTGGTTGTTGTGCCGGTTATTGCCAAAGCATGTGCCTGGCGCAAAGTAGACTGGTTGGCCCAGTTGCAAGTAAGGCCCCGCGATGGCCGCCCTGTGTGGCGCGAGGGCGGTCGTTATGCTGATGAGCATC
>JAGRBY010001082.1 GCA_020433835.1 Anaerolineae bacterium
CGGGGTGTATCGACGGCTACTCCCAGGTGAATATTTTTGTACAGGCTCAAGGTGTCGTTGTTGAGCAGCGCGTTTAAGTTGGGATGCTGGCGGAGAATGCGTGACACACCAAACAGCACCAGATCGGTCATGGTTACGGATTGAAGGCCCAACGTTTCGGCACTTTGCTTGAGACGCTGGCGGTAGGCTTGCATGCTGCGGGCATCGGCGGATGAATTTAGTGTCAACTGCGCCGTGGTTTGCAGCGAGGCCAGCATCCGCTCGGCGATGACTTTGCGCATGCCCCTAATGGGAATTATTTCAATGTCATCCGCTGCCGGGCTGGTCGGCGTTGATGGCGGGAGGGGGGCTTTTACAGGTTCTGGCTTGGCCGCCGGTTCAGTCGATGGGTGAGCATCGAGCATGGCTTGGACATCGCGCTCCATGACTCGTCCGCCGGGGCCGCTGCCCTGCACCGCAGCCAGGTCGATGCCTTCGTTATCGGCCATGCGTCTGGCTCGTGGCGAAATTTTTACCCGACGCGGCACATCAGCCGTAACGGGTGCCTCTGCTGCCGGTGGGGTGGGGTGATGGGTTTGAGATGATGAAACGGCGGGCGACTCAGGTTGACCGTTATTGCCGTTGGGCCGAAATGAGGCGCTGTCTTCTTCCGGCTGGCCAATAACGGCGATGGTGGTTAAGACCGGTACTTCTTCGCCCACTTGAAAAAAAAGATCTAAGAGGGTGCCGGAAGCGGGTGCTTCCACTTCCATCATCGCTTTGTCGGTTTCAATCTCGCAAATAATGTCCCCGGCAGCAACCGTATCGCCCTTTGTTTTTTTCCAGGCGGCGATCAAGCAGCTTTCAACCGAGTTCCCCTGACGGGGCATAATAACAGCAGTGGCCATGGATGGTTACCTCTCGTGATAGATTTTGACAGAATGGATAGGGTTTCTGTTTGGATATGGCGCAGGCTATTATGGCTCATTTTTGGGAATTTTACAAGGTGATTTATCTGGCGCTTGTAGATGACAAGAATCCTTAGAGTGCAATCACTCTCCTTGTTTGACAAACTTATCGACTTTTGCGACAATGCCGTTACTCACCCCAAATCTAAGCCAAACAAGAGAGATACGAGGCTACAATGAAGAAAATTGTCGAAGGAGACTTACTGTGGCAGCCGTCGCCGGATGATATTGCCAATGCCAATCTAACCGGCTATATGGGTTGGTTGAAGGAACACAAGAATCTAGATTTTGCCGATTACCAAGCGCTGTGGAGCTGGTCGGTAACTGATATCGATGCTTTCTGGGCCAGCTTATGGGATTATTTCGATATCGTTGCTTCTGAACCGTATACGGCTGTTGTGGGCGACCGTCGTATGCCGGGGACGCAGTGGTTTCCGGGGGCCAAACTGAACTACGCCGAAAATTGTTTTCGTCAAAAAACAGATGCACGTCCGGCTATTCTCTACCAGTCCGAAAATGGTTCGCTGACCGAGATAAGCTGGCAGGAATTGTATGGTCAAACAGCCTGCCTGGCCCAGGCCCTAAGATCGATGGGCGTCGAGCGCGGCGACAGGGTAGTTGCCTATCTGCCGAATATCCCTGAAGCCATTATTGCCTTTTTGGCCGCAGCCAGCTTAGGCGCTATCTGGTCGAGCTGCCCGCCCGATTTTGGCGATCGCAGCGTGCTGGATCGCTTCAGCCAAATCGAGCCGAAGGTGTTGATTGCTGTCGACGGCTACCTATGGGGCGGCAAAACCTTCGAGCGCGTCGATGTGGTTGCCCAACTGCAAGCCTCGCTGCCCACGTTAGAGAAGACGGTGTTGGTTACCAACGTAACGGACGGCTCAGCGGTAGAGTCGCTGACTAATGCGGTGTTGTGGTCTGATCTTCTCTCGGCTTCCTCGGCTACAAGCCTGGCCTTTGAACCGGTGCCGTTTGACCATCCGCTGTGGGTGCTGTATTCGTCGGGCACTACCGGCCTGCCTAAGCCGATTGTTCAAGGTCACGGCGGTATCTTGTTGGAGCATCTCAAAGCGCTCAATTTGACGCTTGACCTAAAGCCGGAGGATCGCTTTTTTTGGTTTACCAGCACCGGCTGGATGATGTGGAACTTTCTCATCGGCGGGCTGCTCAACGGCACCACAATTATCGTTTATAACGGCAGCCCCGGCTATCCCGACCTCTATGCTTTATGGCAGTTAGCCGAAGCGAGTGGGATGACCT
>JAGRBY010001083.1 GCA_020433835.1 Anaerolineae bacterium
CAACACATGTATACACTTCTCAGTAAATTGCTTGCCATGACTTTCTGCTTAACGTTTTTCTCTAATATACATCTAACCAGACGCAGTAGATATAGGACATCTTACCTGGTTTACTACTAATCGGCAAATTCATAGAGGTTCATTTTGGTTGAAAAACGCAAAAATGATAGAGCCATAGCATGGCAGAATTTACAATTTCTTAGAAAAAGCCGAGCAGTGTTTTGAGTAAACACATGATAGCCGATTAGGCTCAATTTTGACTCAATTTTTTCTTTAGAGCAATTTCTTAGAAAAAGCCAAGCAGCGTTGGATCTTCCATCATTTCAGGCGTCCACTGCTCTGGCACAACTTCTACTTTGGCCTCGCGTTTGGCCGCAAATTCTGTCGTCTCTTTAACCTGCTGCACCAGCCATGGCCCGTATGGACAAAATGGGGTGGTCAGCAGCATTTTGACGTGGACGGGATCGCTTGCAAGATCGACGGTTCTAAGTAGACCCAAAGTCACTATATCGAGATGCAGTTCCGGGTCAACGACGCCACGCAGCGCTTCGCGTACTGTTTCTTCCGTTATTTCCACATCACCATTTGCTTGTGTTGTTTCTTCAGACATCATGCCTCCTAACGACTAATCATCTGCCGGCGCGATCAAAATATCATCGCCTTCGATTTTTACTTTATAGAGCGGAACCGGGGAAAATGCCGGCATCGTTTGCTTCCCGGTTTTAATATTAAAGCGAGCGCCGTGACGGGGGCAAATAATACAGTCTCCATCCAGCGACCCTTCAACCAAAGGGCCGTCATCATGGGTGCAAACATCGGAAATGGCGTAAAATTCGCCATCGAGATTGAACAGCCCCACATCTTCTTCATCATACTCAACCAACATCTTCTCACCGGGTGCCAAATCAGATGTTTTGGCGACCTTGATGAATTCACTCATAGTTTATCTTGTTCTCCCCGTTCAAGGTAAAATTAAATCTACCAGTCGTCGTCTTTGTTCCACTCCGACTCGCTCAGGCCGTAGGCTCCGGCTTTGAGCACTTTAAGAGACAGCAGCGCACATTTGAGGCGAGTCGGGCCAATCTGAATACCTAGCGCCTCTAAAATTTCTTCTTTGCCGATGGCCTTAGCTTCGTCCAGCGTTTTACCCTGAATCATTTCCGTAAGCATGCTGGCGCTGGCTTGACTGATGGCGCAGCCTCGCCCTTTGAAGGCCACTTCATTAATAACATTGTCATCATTGACATGGAGATCGATGCGAATTACATCGCCGCAAAGTGGATTATTTTCCTCATGCGTGTGGGTAGCATCCTCGAGCGTTCCCGCGTTGCGGGGGTTGCGATAGTGGTCAAGGATATTTTCTCGATAAAAATCATCCATATCGTCCTACGCTTTCTTACGTTTCAAATAGTTGGCAGAAGTTAAGCCAACAAACTTAGGCATTTTTCCAGGCCGATTACCAACCGATCCACATCGGAATTGGTGTTGTAAACATAGAAGCTGGCTCGCGTGGTGGCAGCCAAACCAAATTTTTCGTGCAGCGGCATAGCACAATGATGGCCCGCTCGTACAGCTACGCCTTCGCTGTCTAATATGGCCGAAACGTCATGCGGATGAATATCGCCCAGCGTAAACGAAATCGATCCGCCCCGGTTTTCCGCCGTCTTCGGGCCAAAAACACGCAGCCCTTCAACCTGATTGAGTTGGTCAAGGGCATAGGTTACGATGTCGATTTCGTGCTGGCGAACGTTAGCCATCCCCAGCATATTGAGATAATCAACTGCGTAGCCTAACCCAATCACTTCGGCAATCGCCGGAGTACCGGCCTCAAATTTCCAAGGTAAATCATTCCACGTTGATTCTGCAAAGGAAACGTGCTTGATCATATCGCCACCGGTCATAAAGGGCGGCATCCCGTTCAAAATTTCTTCTCGCGCCCACAAAACACCAATGCCGGTTGGCCCCAACATTTTATGGCCTGAAAAAGCCAGAAAATCACAATCAAGCGCCTGGACATCAACCGGCATGTGAGGCACCGATTGCGCACCATCTAACAGGACCAGCGCCCCTACCGCGTGGGCTTTTGCGATGATATCATCAATTGGCGGTATCGTCCCCAATACGTTGCTCATCTGAGTGACGGCTACCAGTTTTACCTCAGGCGACAGCATCGCCTCGAAAGCGGCCATATCTAAATAGCCTTGTTCG
>JAGRBY010001084.1 GCA_020433835.1 Anaerolineae bacterium
CCATTCGCTGCCAGATCGATGACGTACGCAGTCGCCAAATACAGTTTGGGTACGAGGTCATCGACCCTCTTACCGGTGATATTTTTGCAACAGCGTACTCTAAACATATCTGTCTGGATACAGAGAACAAGGTAGCACGCATGCCTGACTACTGGCGACACTTGTTTGGTCAAGCGGCTGCCTCTGCATAAAAAAAGCGACGCTTTCACGTCGCTTTTTTAATTCACAGAGTTTCTTTCCGACTTAAGCCGGGAGGGGTGCTGCCGAAGGTGGCAATCGACGAGGGGGTGAGTCCTCCGATGAAGAGGTATCAGGTGCTTTGGTCTCTTCCTCCACTCTTTCTTCACTTGGGGGAGAGACGTGACCATCGCTGCTGCCACCATCTGAAGATAAGCTTCCGTCAACCAGATCTTTAAATGCGGTTGCGTCCAGATTTTCCTCTTCAATCAAGCGTTCGGCAATTAGCCTCATTGTATCGAGATGTTCGTTTAAGATTTTCAAGGCCAGTTCGTGAGCCTCGTCCACCAAGCGACGCACTTCAAAATCGATCTGCTCGGCCACTTCTTCGCTGTAGTTGCGCTGCTCGCTTAACTGCCGACCCAAGAAGACCAGTTCCTCTTTATCGCCAAATGTGAGCGGCCCCAATTTTTTACTCATCCCGTATTGGGTGACCATCGCCCGGGCGACGCGAGTGATATGTTCCAGGTCGCCGCTGGCTCCGGTTGTTACGGATGGGAACATAATTTCCTCAGCGGCTCGACCACCCAGCCCCACCGCAAGCCGAGCTTTGAAAGCCGACTCGGTGATGAGGGTTGTATCATCCGTGGGCAGGAAGAGGGTAAAACCACCGGCTCCGCCCCGAGCAACGATACTGACTTTATGCACCGGGTCAGCTTCGGGGATCATGTACGCCACCAGAGCGTGTCCGGCTTCGTGGTAGGCCACAATCTCTTTTTCTTCTTCGCTGATAATACGGCTGCGACGCTCTGGCCCCAGGCGCACTTTTTCGATGGCATGCTCAAGATCAAGCATCGTCACCTGCTTCTGGTTGCGACGAGCGGCCAAGATAGCCCCTTCGTTGACCACGTTTTCCAAATCGGCTCCGGAAAAGCCGATAGTGGCTTTGCCCAAGGCCTCTAGGTTGACATCGCTGGCCATGGGCTTGCCTTTGGCGTGGACTTCCAAAATCTTCTTGCGCCCCTGCCAATCCGGACGATCGAGGATAACACGCCGGTCAAAACGACCGGGGCGAAGGAGCGCCGGGTCTAGAATATCGGGTCGGTTGGTGGCAGCGATCACAATCACGTTGGTGTCGGTTTCGAAACCATCCATCTCAACCAGAATTTGGTTGAGTGTTTGCTCGCGTTCGTCGTGGCTGCCGCCCAGTCCGGCTCCTCGATGCCGGCCTACAGCGTCGATCTCATCGACAAAGATAATACAGGGGCTGTTGCGCTTGGCCTGATCAAACAGATCGCGCACGCGGCTAGCCCCGACCCCAACAAACATCTCAACAAATTCAGAACCGGAGATGCTGAAAAAGGGTACTCCGGCCTCGCCGGAAACGGCTTTGGCCAGCAGTGTCTTACCACAGCCTGGCGGGCCAACCATCAGCACCCCTTTGGGGATACGCGCTCCCAGAGAAATAAACTTCTCCGGCTCGCGCAGAAATTCGACCACTTCGGTCAGTTCTTGTTTGGCTTCGTTGGCTCCGGCCACATCATCAAAGGTCACGGTCGGTTTATCGCCGGTGAACATACGGGCCTTACTTTTACCAAAACTTAGAGCTTGGTTGTTTGAGCCTTGAGCCTGACGTACCATAAAAAACAACAACCCGCCAAAGATGATTAGAGGTAGGATGGTGATAGCCAACGTCCCCCAATCACTCCAGACGCCGGGTGGAATAATTTCAATATCCACATGACTTAGTTCTTCATCGGTAACGCCTAACTCGTTGAACGTCGTAAAGATGCTGACTCCTACTTCTTTACGAGACTTCGCATCATTTTCGTTCGATTGTTTATAGGTAACCGTTACATCCTCATTATTAACGCTCAGCTTTTCAACTTCACCTGCCTTGATCTGCTCGGCGACGGTGGTGATGTCCAAATCGTCGCTCTCAGGTGAGCTTGAGAAGATGCTAAAAATGAGTGCTGCAACAGCCAACAAGATTAGCAAATATACGATGCTATTTTTAAATAGGCGAGA
>JAGRBY010001085.1 GCA_020433835.1 Anaerolineae bacterium
CTTATGTTCATTTCGATGCTCAGGGCCGGGAGCAGCATATTGCTCTGGCCGGGTTGGATATGGGTAACGTTTTTGTCGCTCTCCAACCGCCACGCGGCTATGGGATGGATCCCGACGCTATTTATCACACGCCTGATCTGCCGCCTACTCACAACTACTATGCACTCTACAAATGGCTGTCTACATCCCAGCAAGACGGCGGCTGGGGCGCGGATGCCATCGTGCATATGGGCAAGCACGGCACACTCGAATGGCTGCCGGGCAAAGGCATCGGCTTGAGCCTCGACTGCTACCCCGACGCCTTTCTGGCCGACCTACCGCTGGTTTATCCCTTCATTATAAACAACCCCGGCGAGGGAACGCAGGCCAAACGCCGCGCCCACGCCGCCGTGGTTGATCATATGATCCCACCGATGACCAGCGCCGATGTCTACGGCGAACTGGCGACGCTAACCCAGCTTGTCGATGAATATTACCAGGTTGAGCAGATGGACCCCAGCAAACTACCGCTGGTTCAGCAGCAAATCTGGCAGTTGATGCAGCAAACCAACCTTGATCAAGATATTACAGAACTTATGGGCCGTATCGATCATGGTGACCACACCCACGAATGGGACGGCTCCTACACTGATGACGGCACGCCGCTGACCCTGGCCGAAATGAACGCCACCGATTTCTCCCACTTGCTGGAGGATATCGATGGTTATCTATGCGAATTGGGGAGCCTGCAAATCCGCGATGGGCTGCATACGCTCGGCTACATTCCCGAAGGCGATCAACTGTGCCACCTCATCCGCGCCCTAACCCGCATTCCCAACGGCAATATTCCCAGCCTGCGGGGCGAAGTGGCGGCTTGGTTGGGCTTTGATTTGGAAACGCTGCTGGCAGAGCGGGGTAAGAGGCTGGAGACTGGAGACTGGAGACTGGAGACGATAACAGCGCAGTGGCTGGAGCGCTCCTACGCCACGCAAGCCGATATTATTGAACTGGTCGATGAACTTTGCCTGAACCTTATCCAACATCTTGCTGCTCATGACTTCGACGTCAAAAGTGTCGAATCGGCCATAAAAACTATCCTCAAAGACTCACCCATTTCTACCACCCAATTACAAATTACTAATTACCAGTCTCCAATCTCTAATCTCCAATCTCCAATCTCCAATCCTCAATCCCCCCTCACCTTCATCTGCACCACCCTCGTCCCGCTCATTCGCCACAATGGGGATGAAATTGACAATACGCTCAAGGCACTCAACGGCGGCTACATTCCTGCCGGGCCGGCCGGTGCTCCGACGAGGGGGATGGCTCACATCTTGCCGACAGGTCGCAACTTTTACGCCGTTGATCCGCAGGCCATTCCCAGCCAGGCCGCCTGGCGGGTGGGACAGCAGCTTGCCGATGAACTCATTGCCCGCTATCAGGCGGAAGAAAACGAATTTCCGGAAACCATCGGCTTAAGTATTTGGGGCACCAGTGCCATGCGCACCCACGGCGATGATATTGCTCAATGCTTTGCCTTGTTAGGTGTCCGCCCTGTATGGCAGGCCGAAAGTCGGCGCGTTAAAGCCTTCGAAATTATTCCACTGGACGAGTTAAACCGGCCACGCGTTGATGTTCTCATGCGCATCAGCGGCTTCTTTCGCGATGCCTTCCCTCACTTAATCGATTTGATGGATCAGGCCGCCCATCGGGTTGCCTTACTAGATGAACCGGTGGAACAGAATTTTGTTCGCAAACATTTCCTGCGCGACTTGGCCGATCAGATCGCTGTCGGTCGCACCGATGAGGAAGCTACGCGACGCGCTAGCTATCGCGTGTTTGGCAGCAAACCGGGAGCATACGGAGCCGGTATCTTACCGCTCATCCACGAACAAAATTGGCAAGACGAAGCCGACTTCGCTCAGGCTTATATCAACTGGGGCGGCTACGCCTACGGACAACATATCTATGGCGATGATGCCCGCGAGGAGTTCAGAGGAGTGTTAGGTGGCGTACAAGTCGCCGTCAAAAATCAAGACAATCGCGAGCACGACATCTTTGACAGCGACGATTACCTGCAATACCACGGTGGGATGATCGCCACCATTCGGGCACTCAACGGGCGGAATCCTAAAAGCTACTTTGGCGACAACAGCAACCCCGAACGCGCCGAGGTCCACACGCTGCAACACGAGGCGAACCGGGTGTTCCGCAGCCGG
>JAGRBY010001086.1 GCA_020433835.1 Anaerolineae bacterium
ACGATTTCCTTGAACCGGCGGCCGATGCGCTCCGGGCGGCCGGGATTATGATGGTCGTCAGCGCCGGTAACTCCGGGCCGGGCTGCCAAACTGTGTCCGAACCGCCGGCGCGGTATGACAGTGTTTTTTCAGTGGGAGCTACCAATCTGGGAAGTAGCATAACCTCGTTCAGCAGTCGCGGCCCGGTGCCGGGTGATGAAAGCCTGCTTAAGCCGGATATCTCCGCACCGGGCAGCAACATTCGGTCGAGTTTGGCCGGAGGTGGCTACGGCACCGCCGACGGCACCAGTATGGCCGGGCCGCATGTGGCCGGTCTGGTCGCGCTTATCTGGTCGGCGAACCCTGATCTTATCGGCCAAATTGACGCTACAGAGGACATTATCCGCCAATCTGCCGAACCGGCTGAGGTAGTGACCACGTGCCAAATCGACCCTGCCAACTCGACCGATGAACCTTCGGTGCTGGAGGAGTTGGAGAACCTGGTAGACTCGAGCACATGTGCGTGCGGCGATGTTACCGGCGTGCCGAATAATGTGTACGGTTGGGGAGAGATTAACGCTCTGAAAGCCGTGCAACTGGCGCGGACTTGGGGGGCTGAACAGGAGTAAGAAGAGAGGCCGAGGAGAGAATATCTTCTTACTCCTTCTCTTTAGATGAGCACCATATTAATCGTCAAAATCCTCAAACAAATCGCCTAATTCGCGTTTCCAGACATCGCCCAAGGGTGAAAAGGGTCGCTCGGTGAAATCGCCGGTGATCTTTTCCAAATACTCACGAACTTTGAGTTGGGGAAGTTTTTGTTCCAACTCTTCGATTTTTTCTTCCATCGAGGTGATAAGTTCGTCGCTGTTGTTGCTAAGGTCAGTAAGATCGATTTCCAGACCAAACATGTGATTGAGACGATTCATGAGATCGTACCAGGCTTTGTAATCGTTTTCAATGCGCATGCCTTGCAGTGGAATCGTTTCCTGCTGTGATAAATCGTAAGCGGGGACAAATCCGTAGAAGACAAAAAATTCCAGACCGCGCCGTTCGGCTTCGTCTAGCATGTATGCGCCAATGGTCGCGCCGCCTTCATAATCGGAGAAGCGGACGGCGTATTCGGCCAGTTCGCCTTTCAAACCGGGCAGGCTGTAGACACACGATATTTCGCGATCTTTATCGTACGGCATCGCGCCATAAACGCCACCCAGCGCGGCAATGCGCTTTACTTGCAGGGCTTCGGCTGCATCAAAAAAAGCGTTAACGTAGTGATCAATGGCCAAATGTGGCTCATCGCCTAAAAAGATAACCAGCCCTTTGCGAGGATTGCCCATATAAAAGAGTTCGTTTTTGTGGCGCTGTAATTTAGTTCGATAGCCTTGTTCAAACGAGATTTCAGGGCGCAGCAGGTGGTGGGTGCCGGGGATTTGAAACAGATAAAAACCGTTAGGGTCGATGCGGCCAATTTTTTTGGCTCCGGTATGATCGATGAGATATTGGGGTAAACCCGATGAAATCGCGCCTGCGTCGGCCCATTGGCGCCAGCCGGCAATCATAAACATCTCATCGGCTTGTGGGGTTTGCCATAAGTCGACTAGGTTATTCATTTTTTCTCTATTTCCTCTGTGTAGTTGGGTAGCTCAATAAATAATAGCATGCGTTACACTTTACGGCCTTATTCACCCATCTTGTGCCTGACAGCTTCGATAAGCTGTTGGAAATCGGCCTCGCGATGCATGTCAACCGTAAGGGTGTTCATATCTTTAAGGATATTGGTTAAATCGGCAATCATTGCTCGAATTTCAGTGTATTGGTCTATGGCTTCGCGGAACCCTTGTAGGTTAGCCGAATTGACACTTTTCATACCCTCATCAAGCTCTGCAATTTGATCTTCCCAATGTTTTACGTACTTGAGCCGCTGAATAGGTTTATAAATGTTTGCGTCATCCAAGACAATTGGAAAAATGCGATCATAGAATTGATTGTTTTTGGCAATTTGAACCAGTTCGAACATACAGTTTTCTGACTCGAGATATTTTTTACTAATAACTACAATAACGGCTTTGCCGCGACCAATTTTTTCCATAAATTCTGTGATACGGCCTCTGTAGCCTAAATCACGCTTATCGCGAATGATCGTGATACCACTATCTTGAAATGCTTTATCTAACTGATCGACAACCTCTTCACTCTCGCCGCGCCAGGCGTAGGAGA
>JAGRBY010001087.1 GCA_020433835.1 Anaerolineae bacterium
ATTTATGAATAGCGTTCGGCCAGCGCATTTTGGTTGTGAATAATAATCCGGTATTTTTTATCAACTGAGATCATCTTTTCGCGTTTGTAAGTGACAATAACCTGATTAACGCGCTCGCGGGTGGCACCGATAAGGCCGGCAATATCGCTTTGGGTGAGACGGATGGGGATAATAACATCGCCGTTGGTGAGAGTCGTGCCGTACCGTTCGGCCATCGCCAGCAACTGTCGGGCAACCCGACCGTAAATATCAAGCGCTGCCAGCGATTGAATTTGTTCGTTGGCCAGCCGCAGCCGGCCGCATACAATTTCAACCATTTTATAGGTAATATCGGGCATGGTTTGCAAACAGTGCCAAAACGTAGCCCGATCCATCCACAACAGCGTCGATTGTTCCAGCGTTACCACGTTGGCCGACCGTCCGGCGCTATCAAGTAGGCTCATCTCGCCTACGGTGTCACCGGGGCCAAGAATCGCCAAAATAACCTCTGTTCCATCAGCTTGATCAACAAAAATTTTAATGGTGCCTTCCAAAATAATGTAAACACTTTCGCCGGGTTGATCAACCGTAACAATATTGCTGCCAGGTGAAAAAGTTTGGCGATGAAGATGGTCGTTGAGCCAAAGTAAATCTTGTTCCGATAAGTGGTCAAACAGAGGGATATCGCTGAGCGCCTTGGTATTTGATACCGCAGCCATACGCCTTTCTCCTTTGGCTTATAGGATAAGTAGGTAACGAGGTGTGCCCCATTATACCGTAATCGAAACATTACTACAATATAACTTATGTAAAAACCCGTTAAGGCCCTTCGTTTTGCCTTTTCCTTTACAGATCGTTAAGCGCGCTGTTAATAATGTGTGATAGTTTGCCCAGGGGAAGAGGTTTGTTGATCCATGGCACATCTTCTTCCCTAACAACCTCGGCTGCCTCATGCTCTAGCGGATAGCCGCTCATCATAATCATTTTTACATCGGGATTACAGTTTTTTAAAGCGGCCAACAGGGTTATACCGTTCATATCCGGCATAACCACGTCCGACAGTACTAAATTAACGTTGTTTTGATGCTGCTCATAAATAGCCAAGGCCTCTTTACCATTATGGGCCGGTAGCACCCGATAGCCTAAATGTTTAAGCAGCATCGATACAATATTCAACACTTCTTTATCATCTTCAACCACCAAAATAGTTTCGCTTTGACCATGCAGCAGCGACTTTGACTCATTGGTAGATAACGCGTTGTCCCGTGCTTCGGCGTGGGGAAAGTACAACGTAAAGGTCGTGCCCTTTTTTTCTCGGCTGGTTACCTCAATATGTCCGCCGTGCTGCTTAACAATACCGTATGTTTGTGATAAGCCCAGGCCGGTACCTTTATTGACATCTTTGGTCGTAAAAAACGGCTCGAAAATGTGGGGCAGTATTTCGGGGGGGATGCCGGTACCGGAATCGCTGACGATGAGCATCAACCAGCGGCCTTCTGCCATGGCCGCCATGGGTGGCGGCTGGTGAGGGACTTTTGTCCAGTGGTTTAGCGCAATTTTTACGGTGCCGCCCGATTCAATGGCATCGCGGGCGTTGAGCACCAGATTGGTAAGCACCTGCTGAATTTGGGTAGGATCGGCCTCAACGCTGTAGTCGTTGGGGGTAATATCCAGGATAAGGCGAATATCTTCCGGAATAGTGCGCTCAAAGAATTTGGTAACCTCTTTTATAAAGGAATCTAACGCAAAATGTTTGGGTTGGGTAATATTTCTTTGGGTAAAATCTAAAATTTGGCGTACCAGGTTTGAAGCCCGATTGGTTGATTTTATAATGTAGGCCAGGTCAGCCTGCATCGAGATAGGCGTGTCGGGTGACACTTTCATAAGCTCGGCAAAGCCTAAAATACTGGTTAATATATTGTTGAAATCGTGGGCAATACCGGCTGCTAACTGGCCCACGGCGGCCAGCCGTTCTTGTTGAATAAGCTGCTGCTGCGTTTGACGCAGTTCCGAAACCATTTTATTTAACTGGGCATTGGTACCTTCCAGAGTGGCCTCGGCCTGTTTGCGTTCGGTAATATCGGTAATAGCCAGGCGGCAGCCAATCACCCGCCCCCGCTTATCTTTTTCCGGGCGGCTGTCGATTTGCGCGTAAAACTGCGTGCCGTTAACACGATGAAGCCGCAATTGAAAACTTTGCGCCGTACCAACG
>JAGRBY010001088.1 GCA_020433835.1 Anaerolineae bacterium
CCTTCTGGGGTTTTAGCCTCAACGACCGCATTCCCCTATCGCCTCTGATCTTTTTCTTTGTCGGCCTTATTGTGTTGGCGGCGGCTTGGGGCCTGTGGCAATTATGGCGGCGCGACAGCCAAGCCCACCGCTGGCTGCTGCTAACCGGCCTCCATTTTGGATTACTCTGTATTATACCGCTGCTCCGCTTTGTAACCTCAGGCCGCCTGGGCCAAACCGCGCAGGGGCGGCACATTCTTATTCCGGCGGCAGCGGCGATTGTGGCCCTGCTGGTCTGGGGCTGGGCCGCCGCTTTTCCGCAGCCCAACCGGCAGCGCTGGTTCTTTTCCGCCGTCGTGGCGATGATGATTATCTGGTCGGGTGCGCACCTTTACCCGTTGGTTGCCCAACCCCCGGCTCTGCTGCCGATGCGCACCGTAGCCTACGCTGCCAACTGGCTGCCGGAAAGCGTCGAGCAGGGCCAATTCGGCGAAGGTATCGAATTGGTTAGCTACGCCCTCACGCCCCAGCCCACGGCCGGTCGGTTAGATGTCGAGCTGGCCTGGCGGTCGCTTGGCCTGGTCAATCAAAATTATCTGCTGTCCTTAACGCTGGTCGATGCCGATGATACGCCGGTTTCGTACTGGCGAGGTTATCACGGGGCCGGCCACATCCCGACCCTGGCCTGGACGCCCGGCGACACCATTTTTGACCGGCTGGCCCTGCCGCTGCCCCATTTACCGTCCGGCGACTACCGGCTGCGGGTGCAGGTGCTGGCCGACGGCGTTCCGCTGCCGCTGCCGACCGGGGCCGATAGTTTAACCCTCAAACCTATTCGGCTCGATGAAGCGACAGCCCTACCCTTCCCCCGCCGCCTAACGCACCCATCCGGCGGCGCTGACCTGCCCTTTGCGATCTGGCAAGCCGACGGCCCGGACTTAACGGAGCAGCCCCATTTTCGCTACCCGCACACCATCGCCATCGTGGTCGATTCAACAACGGAGACCCCCCCGCTGGCTCTGGTTGACAGCCAGGATACAATCTGGCCGCCTGAGCGCGTAGTCAACGGCGTTTACCTCTTTGTCATCGGTTCGCGCTGGCCAATCGGCGACTATCGTTTGGCGGTTGATGAGGCGGTGCAGCCCACCCCGCTTTTATTTGTGGACAACGGGCGGCCCCGCCAATTTACCGTGCCGCCGGACATGGAGACCCCCTTAGCCGCCAATTTTGCCAACCAAATATTTTTAGCCGGTTACACCCTGCCCCAACGCACCGTAACCGCCGGGTCATCCTTGCCCATCACCTTTTACTGGCAGGCCCCGGAGCGAACGCCCCAGGCCAACTTCATTCAGTTCAACAATCTTTTAGACAGCAGCGGCAATTTGCGGGGCGGCTACGACCGGCTGCCTTTAGAGGATTACAGCACCCTCTTATGGGACCCCGGCGAAGTGGTGGTCGACGGCTACGCCGTGCCGGTCGACCCCGATGCGCCGCCGGGTGAATATTACTTAGATGTGGGCTATTATATTGTTGTGGGCGGCAGCGGCGTCAATTTACCCCTGGTTATTGACGGGGCGATGTCCGATACCACCAGCATCAGCGTTGGCCCGATTGAGGTTGTGGCTCCGTAATGTTTAGACAAGGCGTTTCACCTGAGCCACATCCTCTAAGCGCAAACGCTATACGATTCGCGCTTATCCTCTGTTTATGGCTTGCTTTCCTTCTGCGCCTTTGGGGCCTCGACTTTGGGCTACCCTACGACTTCCATCCCGACGAACACCAATATATTGAGGCGGCTATCAACGGACACATCGGCGGCAGCCTTAATTTAAGTTTTATCAACCCGCCCCTGTACACCTATCTGCTGCTGGCGGCTTACGGGCTGTGGTTTCTTTTTACTCCCCTTGCCCCAGATGCCGACTGGGCCGCAACCGCTACCGTTTTTGCCCGTTTTTGGAGCGTTGCCTTTGGCCTGCTTACCGTAGCCTTGGCTTACCGCTTAGGGAAACGGCTCTTTAATCAAAGTGCCGGATTATTAGCATCCGCCTTGCTGGCCGTTTTTTTTCTGCCCGCCCGCGAAGCCCATTTTGCCGTCAATGATACCCCGGCGGCTTTTTTTGTGCTGCTGGCGATATATTTTAGCGTTGTCATTATTCAGCACCCGCAGCAACGTACCTATCTTTTAGCCGGGCTGGCCGTGGGCCTGGCCGCA
>JAGRBY010001089.1 GCA_020433835.1 Anaerolineae bacterium
TCGCGTAAGTATTCCGTGGCGGTGGCCAAGACGTAGCCTAACTCTTCAACGGCGCTGGCACCGCTGTCGGCGTAGGGTTCGCCGTGAACCGTGACGATTTTGAGTTGGGGCGCGTTATCCTTTGCCCAGGTGATCATTTGGGCCATTACATCATAAGCGCCGGCGACCGAGCGAGGGAAATCGCCTTCGCGGGCCAAAATGCCCAACGGATCCATTTCGATGCCGCCTTGCAGGGCAGCCGGGTCGATGCCTTTTTTCTGGGCTAAGGCCATCAGCAGCGCCATCGTTGGCATAGCAGCGGAGTGTGATTGAATGTAAAGCGGTGTTGTGGTCAGATCGACCCCGTCCAGCGCCTTGGCTAAATCTTCAACCGTGGCGATAGAGACGCCGCCCAACCCCACATCGCCCACTTGGGCTTCGTCGGGGTCTTGACCCAGCAGCGTGGCTTTATCGGGCCGTAAGTTGATGGCGGTTTGGCCGCGCTCTAAATCATAGCGCAGCGCCTGATTAAATTCTTCGGCGGTACTGTAGGGGATTTCCTGGCAAATCTGCCATGCGGATTGGGTATTTCCCAGCGCATCGCCCCCCCGCACATACGGGGGAAAGCCGGGCAGATAAGCCAGATGAGAGATACCTTCTAAATCATCTTGACGATAGAGGGGCTGCACATCAATGCCCTCATACGTTTTGGTGACTAATCTTTTCTCAAAGGGCGCACCTTTCAACTGCGCCTCGACCGACTCGCGCCAGGCTTCGTAGGTTGGCGGCGGAAATTCGCTTAAAAGCCGACCATTTTGTTTACCATTAGATTCTGCTGTCATTCATACCCTCCATGTATATATTTCCTTCTCTCTATAAGATGATGCTTTTTATAAAAGGTGATTGTGAGGATAACAATTCACCCGGTATCCATGTTTGATGTTGTTGATTACAATATGAGTTACGCAGTTCAAAAGGTGACCGTCACTTGGCTATGATAAATCGACCTATTTAGGCCAAACGGACGTACATTCTCAATCAAAAAGTGACTGTCACCTTGTTCGTTCGCCCAACCGCGTAAGTCATATACAAATAATGCTTTATTTCAAAAATTTATCGCGCAACCAGGCCATCGGGTTCCTATCCTAATCCAAAATGGTGAAAGTGGCACGAGTACCTAAAATAGTTGGTTGCCTGTTTATTTGTCGAGTGTCTATCCGGTCAAATGGCCCGGAACTCTAGAGCCGTCAGCAGATGTTACGAACATTATCACACTTAAGATACAGGGAATAAATAAGGGCAGTACCCAACAGCGATGATGAGCTAATATTTTAGATGGAACTCAGGGAAATTGGTTTTGAGATAGAAGAGGTGTTTGTCAACATGCTGAGACAGCAAATTTAGCCCATTGTTGGGATTTGATAGGATTAAGCTTTCATTGCCTCTACTCTCTCGTCGAGATAACGTTAACGTCATCGTGGTGATTAATACACATCCTTTAATCACCGGTTTGTTTTAGATTCTGACTCGTACTACTGCACCGCAACTCCAGCGCAACCAAACATTTTAAAATCGATAGGTGGAAACCTTAAACCCTGACCAAGCCTTTTTGGTAAGTGCGGAGGATAAAAAGTACCAAGACTTGGTGTCTGTAACGGGCATAAAATTCATCGCGTGATACTTTATCACGATTTTTGGTATAAAAACCAAAAGTTCAGGTACAAAAATAACCTTCTACCCTTATTTGCGCTCATTATAGTCAATTATTGTGAGTCAATCAAATTTAGCTGGTTCGACGTGTAATTATAGATTGATCCAGTTTCCTATTTTGTTGAGAAAGTAACGTAAATGGATAAACAAGAGTGGTGATAACCTGGTTTTAGAAGCAACCTAAACCACCTTAGACCACGCCCGTTCGATTGTTGGCTTGAGTTGGTGTACAATGCTGGCGCATTTGTAAAACTCAAGAAATCAATGGCTTGCCCTGAAAATCGAACAATTTAGCAAATTGTTCTACTCACTATAGAAGAGCCAACTTTATAAACAGTTCATGACAACGAACCTAAAAACATCGACTTCATCCGTTGAAACAACAGAACAAGCACAGCAATGGTTATCCGGCGCGATCCGCATCTGGGCCTTGATCGTACTAACCCTTCATTTAAGTGCTGCCTCTTTGCCGGAGGATTCAGCCTGGAGTTTATGGC
>JAGRBY010000108.1 GCA_020433835.1 Anaerolineae bacterium
GGCGGAGTTTACCGGCTAAAACCATCGGTGCTTCGACATTTTCCAATGCAGTAAAATTGCTGAGTAAATTGAAGGTTTGGAAGACAAAGCCCAATTTTTGCAGCCGCAGCCGGGCCAACTGCTCCTCTTTCATCGAGACTACATCAGCTTCATCAATAGTTATGTGGCCGCGACTTGGCTCGTCAAGGCCGCCCAGTAGGTTGAGCAATGTTGTTTTGCCGGAGCCGCTTGGCCCCATTAAACACAGCATTTCGCCGCGTCGTACATCGATAGAAACACCCCGCAGAGCCGGCACGGCTTCTTTTCCCATAAGGTAACTTTTGTGGATATTATCCACGTGAATAATTGTATCGGTCATAGAGGGATACTTTACCCCATTTGTGTTGGCGGCAAAATTGGAAGACCACAATTAGACGTTGGAAAAGAGAAAAGAACCGTTATCAAGCCCTGAGCCGGACAGTTAATTTCTATTTTCTTTTAGGGCAACTTGGGGTATGGGAGGACAGTCTAAGCCTTCATCATTGGTAATGGTCTGATAAAGCTGGCGGGTGGCCGAGGTGGGGCTTTCGCCGAACAGTTCCTCGAACACCTTAAGACAATCGCGGTAGGTTTTGAGAGCTGACTCTTTTTGTCCGTTACAGCTGTGGAAATACATCAGACGGCGATAAACCTCTTCGAGCAGCGGATCTTTCTCTAAGGCTTCTTCGCAAGCGGCAATAGCTGGGGTATAATTTGCTGTTGCGGCGTAGGCATCGGCTAAGAGGGTGAGGAGGGTACAGAATTCACTCACTACCTCGCGGCGGGTATCGATGACCCAATCGATGTTTCGATCTTCGGCCAGAAAATCGCCTTTATAGATCGTTCGGCTAGCCTCAAAACATTCGATAGCAGCTGACCATTGATGGTGTTCCATAAATTGGCGACCTTGACCTAATTTATCACGAAAATCTATAAGATCCCAGGTTACGGCATCATCAATATCAAAGCAGTAACCGTTGGCTTCACGAAGAATAAAGTTAGAGTGGCGGGCTTCAATATCCGGTTCCAGGGTGAGGCGAATATTGTTGATTAGCGGCAGTAGTTTTTTACTGGCATTGTCACTATTGTCAAGTGGCCATAGATGCGCTTTGAATTCGTCAACCGTAACGGCTCGTCCGCCCTTGGCCCGTCGGGCTAAAAGCAGCTTTATGGCCTCTTCAGCGCTTGCGTTCTCCCAAATACCGATGGCGATACCATCGCGCCAGATTTGGAACTGACCCAACGTTTGCAGGCGCAGTGCCGGCAGTTTGGCGGCTTGAGCAATAGCCTCTTCAATGGCTTGAGGCGTAAAATGTTGCTTTTCGATAAAACCAATGACCGGATACTTGGTTAGTAAATCGGCTACATCGCTGGGGCCGGCGCGCCCGCTGAGAACTACAACTTTGGTTTTAGGATGGTTCTCAACCAGGTAATCAAGCAGCAGCCAGCCTTCGTTTGATCGCAACGGTAAATCGGTAGCCTGAAGTTTCAAATCTAAGATAACCAGATGGAAGCCTTCTTGCTCTAAATGGGCCAGCGCTTCCGGTGCCGTTTCGGCCACGCGCCAGAAGCAATCGCGGTCGGCCAAAATTGTGGATACAATCTCTTGCCAATCTTTCCGATTTTCGACCAACAGAACGCGGGGGCGTCCTCTTGCTGTTTCCGGCGGTGGGGGCATCACCATTGAACCGGAGGCTGGCACCGTCGCGTTCTCGTTTTTTTTGCTTTGGGTTGCTTTCGGGAGCGAGTCGCCAATCAACTTATCAACAAGCGTGTAGAATTGAGAAGGGTCCCAGCTTTCCTTGAACATAACCGGCGCATCGGGGTCCAGATGCCGCAAACTGATGGCCATGTCATGCGTAAGCGATCCGGTAAGAACGATAACCGGTATCTCCGGCTGGGTTTCACGAATTTTTTGTACGATGCTCAAGCCGTCTCGATTAAAACGATTGGCCATATCTAAAACCGGATCAACAATAGCCAAACTGAAATTCTTGTCTTTTAGTGCCACCAGGGCATCCTGATACGAGAAGGCAGGGTAAGGTTTGTAGCCACGTTGATCAAGAGCGGTACATAAGATATCTTGCCAATCACGCCTGTCTTCTACAACAAGCACATTTCTGTGGGGTTGAGCCATAAAGGTGTTCTCCTAACAACAGCTGTCATAAATCCGGGTCGAGGGGGGAGCGTATATATTTTATGCATCAGGCTGTAAGGTCACTGTAAAGGTTGTGCCCTTATCCGGCGCACTGCTGCATTCTATCTGTCCGTCAAATTGATGCACAAACGTTTCTACTAACCACAGGCCGATGCCCAAACCACCGTCTTTGCCCGAAACTCCGGGGTTGAAGATTTGCCCCAGTAGTTCGGCAGCAATACCCGGCCCGTCGTCGATAATCTTGATCTGGATTTGCCCTTGTTCCGTGAGCAGCGTCAGAATTTGAATTTGTCCGCCATGGTCAGCCAAAGCTTGGATGGCGTTGGATAACAAATTATGGAAGACGGCCTCAAGCCGTTCGGCGTTGGCCCGAACCGGCGGGATGTCTGAGGTGTAACTTCTCACCAAATCGACATTTTCCGGCCACCAGCAGCTTTGAACTGCGGCATCAAGACATTCTTCAACATCTACTGCGGCCAGAGTGGCTTGTTGCAGAGGGCCGGTCATCGTGCTCATCAGCTTGATAGCTTCTTCCGCGTTTTGCCGAATTTGGCGAATAGCCTTTTCAAATTTAATAATCGACTCATTGGGGGTGCGACTTGAGGCATATTCAAGCGTTGTGGCCCAGACCCGAATTGCCCCGACGACGTTATTCATTGTGTGGGCCATATCGAGAATAATGGCGGCCACAGCCCCCCGTGTCTCGGCGGCAATGCGACGTTTTTGTTCAGCATCGAGATCTTGGTAGGCCCGTACGCGCTCATCAAAAAGCCGCGCGTTGTGGAGGGCAATCGCCGCCCATTTGGTGAGTTCAATCAGCAATGACTGGTGCAAATGGGAAAACTGCTGGCCGTCGGTTTTATTCAAAACCTCCACTACCCCAATCATCTGGCCCTCAACTTTAAGGGGTACACACAAAATAGATTTTGCGGCATAACCGGTTTCGATGGCAATTTGGCGCAGGTGGCGTGGGTCGCTTTGGGTATTATTGACCAGAGCAGGTTTATCATGGGTGGCAACCCAGCCGGCAATGCCCTGCCAGGGCGATGACAGCCGAATTTCGGCGTCGTTGCGGGTACTGTAGCGCAGGACCAATTCATTGGTTTCTGGATCGATGAGAAAGACCGATGTCAATTCTGTTTGCAGTAGGGTGTTGACTCCTTCAATGATGACCTCAAAGACATGATCTAAATTCAGGCTGCGAGTCAACGCACTGCCGATTTCATTGAGATAGGTTAAATGACGCGTTTGGGCTTGCATCCGAATATAGTGAATAGCATTCTGCGCGGCCATTCCCACAATCCGGGCGATGCTGCTCAGCAAGCTGACTTCTTCAACACTATAATTGTGTGGCGATGTTGTCATAACCGCCACAGCTCCATTGACACTGCCGTTGATTTTTACCGGAGCTACGGCTAGCGACCGGATGCCGGTCTTTGAAATTTCCAGCGCCACATGATCCGGTTGGGGATGGTAGGTGTCGATGAGCAGGACTTCTTCAGACAAAAAATCGGTGAGGCTTTGGGTTAGCAACCAGGAGGTAAGCTGGCTGAGAGCCTGCATTGGCTGATCATTATCCACAGGATCATATGAGAGTTCGTGACCCAGTTGGGCGGCAAAAATTGTGTTTTGGGCATCATAATTAAAAATGGAAATGACCCCGGCCTCGGCTTTAAGCACCTGCAGCGATTGTTTTAGGCCCTCGTCGATGATTTTGTTCAAATCAAAGGTGCTGCTCAGGCTAATCGCCACCTCATTGAGCGCACGAAGTTGACGGGCCTGGCTGGCCTCTTGAAAGAGCTGGGCATTCTCAATAGCAATTGTGGCCGAGGCGGCAAATGCCGACAGGAGGGTTACATCGGCCTGATCGAAACCGGATGGGCTGTTTTTATTGAGAGCTTGCAGGACACCAACGACGCGGTTATCCATTTGCAGGGGTACGCACAATAGCGAATGCGTTTTGAAGCCGGTTTCAACCTCGCCAAACCAGCGCGGATCGCGGCTTACATCATTGATACAGCACGGTTTGCCATGGGACATAACCCAGCCAGCAACGCCCTCATCTTTCTTCAATTGTTTGTTAATATTGAGCCGTTCACCATTCGAAACCGAGGTGGCAAAAGTAAGATTGCTGGTGATGTCTTCTAACAACAACACCGAACTGGCTTCGACATCAAGCATGCGCGTCACTTCGGCCACAATGCGGGTAAGCACTTCATCGAGATTAAGCGCCTGAACTACGCTGCGGCTCAACTCATTGAGCAGCGTGAGCCGCTCTATCTGGTGTTGATGCTCTCTGGCCCGGTTGATGCCCAGGGCGGCCTGGTTGGCAAAGGCGCTAATAAAATCGAGGTCACTCTGCCCAAAAACCCCTTTTTTAGGGTGGTCGATATAGAGCAGCCCGACGAGTCTGTCACCCGCTTTGAGCGGCACTGCCAGAACCGATCGGATGCCTTTGAATTCGACAGTGTCGGTACTGGTGAGACCTTCGTAGCGCTGGTCGGAAGGTAGATCAATTACCAGGCGCGGCTCGGCCCGGCTCAGCACATCTTGAATGACCGTTGTGCTCACAAACTTGAGAATGCGATCCAGATCCGGTTTGTCGATCTTCTTGCCGCGCACAACGGCAACATCAAGTGGATCGGCTTTGTTGTCATTGTTGAGCAGCAAGACGCCGCTGCGTGCGCCGGTTAGGCTCAACGCGCGGTCAATGATAAACTCAAGGAGCTGCTGTAGATCATAAACCGAGTTCATGCGGCCGATAAGCTCGTACAAGCTTTTCAACCGCTCCAGATTCATATTTGCTTCAGGGGTAATAACGCTGTGTGAATCTACCGACATTTTTGGTTAAATTTCTAAGCTCAGACCATCATAAGCCACAATTACTTCACAGGTATGCTGTGGTTTGCGATGCGCCAGATAGGCTTCGGCTTGCTCTTTACCGGCCCAAATTTTTTCATCGCTGCTGCCCGGATCGTGATGGAACAGGGCCAACCGTTTTGCCTGAGCGCGATACGCTAACTCCGCGCCCATCATGGCCGTGCTGTGGCCCCAATCCAGCCGGTCAAGCGCTTCAGAGAGGTTATATTGAGCATCGAAGATCAGCAAATCGGCATCGTGGAAAAAATCAACGTAGGCCTCCGTGCTGGTCGGATCGACCTGTTTATACTCTGAGTCCGAGGCGCACACTAAACAGGATTGACCATCCTCAATCCGGTAACCATACGCCTGGCCGGGATGTGACAGAAGCATTGGATACACTCGAAAATTGCCAATTTGATACCACTGCTCGGCGGTGAGTTGTTTAAACTCAAGCGTAGCGCTCATGTAAGAAACCGGTACGGGAAAAAAATCGGGATGCTGCTGTCGATTGAGCCGGTCGGGCAAATCATCAAAAGGGCTATAAAATGTAAAATGGTTGTCTGGAATAAACACAGGCCGAAAAAAGGGAAAGCCCTGAATGTGATCCCAATGGGTGTGGGTAATCAAAACGTCGGCGCGTTGATGACCATCGGCAAATCCGCGTTGAAGCATATCTATCCCCAGTAAGCGGATACCGGAGCCGGCATCGATAATCAACATTTGATCGCCTGATCGAACTTCCAAGCAAGGGGTGTTACCGCCGGTTGAGCCTTGGATAGTAAAGGGTAGCCGAGCCAGATAGCGATCCAAGACAGCTTTGTCTGCCAAATCCAGGCCGGCTGCTCCTTCCAGTGCTTTGCGGATCTTGTGCTTCATATCGTCTATAGAAATGGGCGTGGGGATAGATCCGCGTGTTCCCCAAAATTTTATATACATAACAGATGTACCCTATTGAACGCAATGCAGGGCTATTGCAATTTATGTCTGTTCATAGTACCACAACTCACCCTCTTTTTTCAATTGACTTAAGTCCTATTTGAGGGCGCAATCATGTTGGCGGCCAAGGCACTACCTGCGAAGAAAACCATGGCAATGGCAAAAACCACCTGATAGCCTAACGCAACCGTTCCAAAAAGCCAATTTAACCCATCGATGAGCGGGCCGCCCAGGCGTCCGCTGGCGCTGCCGATAATAATAACGCTGTTAGCCAACGCTAAATAAAATGCGCCTTCGGCAGCGGGAATGAGCGTGGTGGCTAATGCCCAACTGGCGCTGGCATAAATACCCGCGCCCACCGCGATCAGTCCGCAGCCGGTAAAAGCAAATGCCAAACTTTGCCCGGCCATCAACACAAAACCGCCAACTGCGCCGATTATACCGGCTACTATCAGCAGCGGCCGCCGGCCTAAGCGATCGACCAATATGCCGGCCGGCAACGCGATGATAAATATCCCTGCGCCCAGCACAATCAAGAGGCGGCTGCTCATCGCTTGCGCTTCAGCCGGTGACAGCCCCAAAACATCGTCCAAATAGTTAAGCAAAAAGGTTCGAATAGCAATCGCCGCCGACCAAAACAAAATTCGATTGAGCGACCACCACAAAAAATCCGGTGGGGCGTGTCGAATGCGGCTGAGCATGTTCGATAATGTGGGTTGAGGTTCGGATTTTATGGCCGACCGGGTATTCGTCGGCGAATGGTATAGAAGAAACAGCGTAATTAGCAAAACCGTAAAAAAGAGACCAATGGCCACCAGCGGCGGACCAAACAAATGGCCTTGGGCCAGCAGCCAACCCGTCAGTCCAACCCCAAGCACTCCACCGATCATCTCTAGCACTGTCTTGTAGCCGGCCGCCGTACCATGCTGATTTTTGGGAACCTGATCCGGTATGAGGGCATGCCAGGCCGACTGAGCCGTGTTTGAAAACCCGGAGACAAGCATAACGCCAATTATCAACAACCATAGCGCGTTGGCCCATACCACCAGCCCCAGGCACAGGGCCACGCCTATCGCCCCGGCGGTTAGATAGGGCGCTCGTTGTCCCCGCCGGCTGTGGGAAGCATCGCTCCAGCGTCCGACAATCGGTTGTGTGAAAAAAGCCACGCCCAGGGCCGCAATCGTCAACAGCCCCAGCATTGTATTCTTGATTTCCGAAGGAGCCAGCAGCCGCACCTTTTCCGTGAACAAAAAGGGATCGAGCATGTTGATGTTGAAGCTAATTGCTAATCCAAATAAGCCGAGGGCGAACAAAAAAAACGGACTGCGCTGCCGGGGCTGCGCTTGAGAAGCTGTCTCTTCAATAGAGGTGTCGATGAGCGCCTCCTTCCTCAACGCAAATATCTCTTGGATACGGGTGCTGCTTGGGGGCTTATAACGCTTTGTACCCGATTGTAGCATAGGTCCTTGGCTTCACCTAGCCGACCGGGTATAATATCATCACCCCAAAATTGAAACGTACGAAAGGATAACGCCATGGCCCGCCTCAAAATCGCTGTTGGTTTTATTATAACGGCGCTCATCGCCTTATGGTATATCGTTGCCCCCCCAGCTTCTGCTCAGAATTCACCGGGAATTCTGGTGGCCGATCTGGAAGGGCCGGTTACGCCGGTTATGCTCAGCTTTATTGAACGCGCCATTGCCGAGGCTGACGTGCGCAATGTCGAGGCCCTCATTCTACGTCTCGACACACCGGGGGGTGAAATCAATATGACCCGCCGCATCATCCAAACCATCATCGCCTCCGATGTCCCGGTGGTGGTTTATGTCTGGCCGCCGGGCGGTGGCGCAATTTCCGCCGGTACGTTTATTACCATGTCCGCCCACGCCAACGCAATGGCTCCCAACACGTCTATCGGCGCAGCCAGCCCGGTTGGCGGTTCCGGTGAGGACATTGATGATACCTTGCGCTCCAAAATTGAAAATGTGCTGGTGGCCGATATGAAAGGGCTAACCGACCGGCGCGGCGAGGAGGCGGTTGAGTGGGTGCAAAAAGCCATTACCGAAGCCAAAGCCGCCACCGCTCAAGAGGCGCTCGAAATCGGCATTATTGATTTTATTGCCGATGATGTCGATGACTTAATCGATCAACTCGATGGTTTCACTGTGCAGATCGGCGGCAATGACGTTACGCTCGCCACCGCCGATGCCAGCGTGAGCTTTTTTGAGCAAACCTCGCTGGAAAGGCTGCTCGGTATTATCACCAACCCCAGTATCGCTCTGCTGCTCATTTCGATGGGCAGCCTGGCTATCATTTACGAAATTATCAACCCCGGCGGCTATATGAGCGCGATCGTTGGAGTCATTTTGCTGCTGGTCGGTTTTTATGCCGTCGGCCAACTGCCGGTTAACTATGCCGGCTTGGGGCTTATCCTGCTGGCTATGGTGTTGTTTGTAGCCGAACTTTTCACACCTACCTTCGGGGCCTTAACAGCCGGAGGCGTGGCTGCCTTTATTTTTGGCGCATTGATTCTTTTTAACACCAGCGAATTTGCCTATGATATTCCTCTGCCTTCCATTATCGGCATCCCGCTCTCGATGGCGGCCATTATCGCGCTTGGTTTCCGCAAAGTTATGCAGTCGATGAAATTACAGCCGACCACCGGCCAGGAAGCGATGATCGGTGCCACCGGCACGGTTAAACTGCCTCTTAACCCCAAAGGCAGCGTGCTGGTTTGGGGCGAACGCTGGGAGGCCGTTAGCCAGGACGGCCAACCGATTGACAGCGGCGAACAAATTGAAGTCACCGAAATGAAAGGCTTCCGTTTGAAAGTTAAAAAAATACTATAAGGTCCAGTATTGCTGTAGGTAAATCTGAGCAGTTTGACAGATCTTAACTAATTTGTTACGATCCGCCCAAGCTAACGATTTGCTTGATGAACTGTTGACCACATGGATCGCCTTTTACGTATTCTCAAAAAGATTGCTTACATAGGTTTAATTCTTTGGTTAGGTGTACTGGCTCCTATTACCTACTTCAACGTCTTTGCCACCGACCACCTTGTTCAACCCTACAGTATCGCTGTTTTTGAAAAGATGCCGCAAAAGCGCTCGCTTCCGGCAGAAATAATCAGCCAACAGGCCCTTATTCACCTCAAGCAGGCGCTTAGTAACCAGCAACCCTTTGTTACCACCAAAAGTCCATTTGCGACTTTTACCCAATTCTTGCAATCGACAATAAGTTCGGCTTCGCTGGTTGGTAGCGGGGCGCTGCTATTGCTCGCGTTTTACTTTGGTGCCATTGTGCCCAAAAACCACCGGCTTGAACCGAGCCATGTAATTGCTCCTCCCAAGAAACCCCCGCGTTTTCTCCATTTAAATATTGCTTATTAACGCAAGACACCATTTGTAGACTCTAAAGGACAATAGGAAGTGTAGAGTAGGAATCAAATGATCTCCTTACTTTATTATTTCCGTTTCTTTCCAAGAATAGGCGTCTACGTGATCCAAAGCGATCGATTTATGCCATTCAATTGGAATGCCTGGCGTTTATAGAGGCGTGCCTTGCAAAACTTTGCTAATTGAGTCACCCTGCCCCATGCACGTATCGTATGAGATTAAGGAGAAAAGAATTGAATAATATTGATTTTCGCAAAGCATTTCTGGTAACCGCTTTTGTAAGTTTTATGGTTTTGGCCGCCGGATGCATGCCTTTTAGCAGTGGCTATAGCTTTAAAGGTAGCCAACTCGATCCCCCTATGGATTTGCCCGATTTCGAGTTGATGACCGACGAAGGCCAATCCTTTCACCTTAGCGATACCGCCGGTGAGCTTACGTTGGTCTACTTTGGCTACACCTTCTGTCCTGATGTGTGTCCGCTGACTATGGCCGATGTAAAACAAGCCTTAACCGAGATGGAAGACAAGGACGCCATCAACGTTCTTTTCGTCTCGGTTGATCCCGAGCGGGATACGCCGGAAGTTCTGTCGCGCTACCTGGATGCGTTTGGCCCGGAGTTTATGGGCCTAACCGATACGATGGACAAAACGCAGCCGGTACTGCAAGCCTTTGGGGCCTATGCCGAAAAAGCGGAGGTCGAAAATTCATCAGCCGATTATCTTATGAACCACACGGCGCGTCTTTATCTTGTTGATACGCAGGGCGATTTACTGTTAACCTATCCCTTTGGTTTTGAACCAGAGGATCTACGGGCTGATCTGGAATATTTGCTGGAAACGTCCCAAAGTTAAAATAGGTAACCGTCACTTTTTGCTGCTCTATATAGGAGGTAATTGGCAAAATCAGCCTAACCTTTAGGGTATTAAGTGACGGTCACCTTAAATTCGATAAACGCTAATCATAAGGAGAAAAATTTTCATGCGGGAAAAGTTGATTTCTGCGTGTCTTATTATCGTAATGACCTTGATCATAGCCGCTTGCGGCGCGGCCCCGGCTAACGATGCTGCTAAAACATCAAGTGAGCCGGTTATTACCATTACGGAACCGTTCGCTCGTGCTTCGATGCCGAACGGAGCAGCTTATATGACCATCGTCAATGAAGGCGGCAGCGACGACACACTGCTCAGCGCGGAAAGCGATGTGGCTGAATCGGTTGAACTGCACGAGACTACTATCGGCGAAAACGATGTTATGCAGATGAGTCCGGTCGAGAATATTCTTGTGCCGGCCGGCGGTTCGGCCTTGCTAGAGCCGGGCGGTAAACATGTAATGCTGATGGGCCTTCAAGAAGGGGTGGTTGTAGGCGATACCTTTACCCTGACGCTCAACTTCCAGAAATCCGGTGCGCAAACGGTGCAAGTTGAAGTTACTGAAGGTATGACGATGGATCACGACATGGACTCTATGGAACAAGGCGATATGGAACATGCCATGGATGGTGAGATGAATAGTGAAATGGAAGATGGCACGATGGAGCACAAAGAGTGACCATCAGCGCTTTTTAATACCACAAAACTATCGTAATAACCGATCAGGCACGCAATACCTATGTCTGATCGGTTACTATAATCAGCTTATAGAGAGGAACTTATGTCTAACAATTCAGCCATGATGCATGGCAACTCATCAGAAGACAACGGAGACAGGGATCTCTATGATGACTATAATGTGAAATCATGGCTGCTAACCCGTGACCATCGGCGATTAGCAATCCTGTATTTCGGTTCAATCCTTTTCTTCTTACTCTTAAGCGGTTTAGCCGCAAGTGTACTTCGCCTGGAACTCCTAACCCCTTTGGCCGATTTTCTATCCGTTTCAGCCTTCAAAAAAATCTATACATTCCAGGGACTGGGTTTGATTTTTTTTGGGTTAGTGCCTCTAATGCCGGCGGTGTTCGGCAATTTTCTCGTGCCGGCTATGCTTGGTGCTCCACGCATGGCCTTACCGCGCCTGAATTTACTGAGTTGGTATTTATATCTGCTGGCCGGAGCATCGCTCCTTTTCGCCGGTGTACTGGGCGGAATTGAAACCGGCTGGACGCTCAATATCTACTATGGTGACAGCCACGCTTTTCTGCCATTTACATTCACCGGCCTTAGCCTCATCCTGGTTAGCTACTCATCCATTTTACTGGCGGTGAATTTGGTTGCAACTATCCATGCGATGCGCGCTCCCGATGTCACCTGGTCGCAATTACCACTTTTTGTCTGGTCAATATATATTGCCAGTCTGATGGTATTAATCGGTACTCCCGTGCTCATTGTTGCGGTACTGCTGCTGCTGACGGAAACGTGGCTAAACGTTGGGATTTTTGCGCCGGAACTGGGCGGCGATCCCATACTCTATCAACATTTGTTTTGGTTCTACGGCAACCAGATCACATTTGCTATCGGACTACCGGCGGTGGGCATCATACTAGAAATCGTAGCCACCTTTGCCCGACGACCAATCTTTGGACACAAGCTGATTCCGGTAGCTTTTGCGGCAATCGGCTACTTAGGTCTTGTTTCCTGGGGCGTCCAAATTTTTCCCGATGACTTGCCGGGACCATTAGCCTTGCTAAGTTCGTTTTTCTCGATGCTGCTGATCTTACCTATCACGATAATCGGGGTCAGTTTAACATTAACTTTTTATAAGGCCGACCTGAAATTTGATAGCCCAATGTGGTTTGTCTTCGGCAGTGCGGGGTTAATTGGGGTTAGCGTATCGTCCGGGCTTATCTTGTCGGTTTTAGCCCTGGCCGACCAACTGTATAACACTTATTTCGTGGCCGCCCACGTTAATTACGCCATCACCGCCGTTTTGATGGCCGGATTGGCCGGGCTGCATTTCTGGTGGCCCAAAGCCACCGGACGAACGTATCCTGAAGGGTTGGCCAAGTTAGCGGCTTGTATCCTCTTTGTTGGAGCCAACTTGGCGTTTTTTGTTCAGTTTATCATGGGCTATCTGGGGCTGCCGCAAGATGTTCAAAGTTACCCACGCAACTATTTGGTGTGGCAAATCGCGTCGACTTTAGGTGCCTCTATCATGCTTATCGGCACGATTTTGATGGGGGCCTATCTGCTCTGGTCGATCGTCTTTAACCGGCAACCGATCAGCAATCCCTGGCAAGCCCAAGGGTTGGTTTGGAAAGAGCGTTGATGCGGTTAATTACAATCAAGTGACCGTGCCATGAAGCGTATGAAGCGAAAACATTTAGCTCCTTCATGCGTTTCATGGCTAATGCCAGATTAGCCTATGCCGAAAATATTGTTATAGTTATGGGACAACCTTTGCACTTTAAAGATTTGGGCCAGAAACCAGGGTTTTTAGCGTTAAAAAGAGCGTTTTTGGCCGCAAAAGAGTATCAATGCGGTATCAAAACCCTGGTTTCTAAAAAAGTGTAAACATAGTGATTCTACCTGTAAAGGATGGAAACCTTGATAAAACGGTTTTTACAACGCTTTACCGCTCAAGAAGCCGACACGCCAGTCATTATTGTTTCGGGTCTGCCCCGCTCTGGTACATCGATGATGATGAAGATTCTAGAGGGGGGCGGCCTGCCCGTTTTAACCGATAACATCCGAACGGCCGATGGCGACAACCCCAAAGGCTATTACGAATTTGAGCGCGTTAAAAAGCTGCCGAAGGGCGATATAGCCTGGCTGGCCGAGGCCAGAGGCAAGGTGGTTAAAGTGTTGGCTATCCTTCTATTTAAACTGCCGGAAGGATACAACTACCGCGTGGTTTTTATGCGGCGGGCTATGCCCGAAATTTTGGCTTCGCAGCGTAAGATGCTCATTAATCGCGGCGAAGATCCCGATCGGATCAGCGATGAAGAACTGGCTGTTCTCTTTGAGAGATATTATCAACAGGCCAAAAGTTGGATGGAGCAGCAGCCCCACGTTGAGTCCATTGAGATTGATTATAACCTGCTCCTCCAAGACCCCCAGCCTCAGATAGAGGCGATCAACCGCTTTTTCGACAAAAAGCTCGACGTAAACGCGATGCTAAAGGTGGTTGATCCGCAGCTCTATCGCCAGCGTCGCTAGCACTATTACGAGATTTTGATGTAACACCAGGCAAAAAACCAGGTTTTTTGGTTAATTCGCCCCATTTCTTGCTGAAGAAGGTTCACGAAAGAGCATATTTTCATTGCCAGTTAAAAACCTGGTTTCTCAGCCCAAAGTCTCGTTGCAGTATAGCAAGAAGAACTAAACAAGTTTGAGATAAAGTTCATCCCACAACTGCTGATAGGCGCTGGCGGCGGTCGATTGCGCCGTAGATTTATTGATCGGTTCTCGGTGCAACCCCATCTTTTCAACATCCGATGAGTAGGGAATAAGCGTTTCGAATACCCCATCAAATTTTGTGCGCAGTAATTCGGTTAGGTCGCGATGAAGCGTTTTACGCCGATCGACCATCGACAAAAAAGCATGGATTTTGGCGGTATCGTACCCTTTTTTGCTGAAAAAGGTGATGAGCTGTTTATGCGTTCTTTCCGATAAAACCGTGGGGATAAGCGGCACCAACAGCATGTCGGCCGCATTAAAGATATTTTCAGCTAAAATGTTGATGTAGGGTGGGCAGTCGAGAATGATTAAATCATACTCGTCTTGCAGCCGGTGAAACACTTTATGAAGCTGTTTTGTGGGGTTTTTGAGCCGGCTAAAGACAAGATCAAGATTACGGTGCGAGAAATCAGCAGGTAACAGATCCAGGTTGTCGTAATCGGTGCCTTTAATGCTGTTGTCGATAGCCCGCTTCTTTTTGGTAAAGCCTCGGGCTTCTTTTTTTAATTTCGGCTTGGTGCGGAAGTAAAATGTGGTCGAACTCTGGGCATCGAGATCGCAAACCAACGTTTGCAACCCGGCTTGGGCCGCCAAGTAGGCTAAGTTGACAGTCGCGGCTGTTTTACCAACACCACCTTTGTTACTGTAAAGAGCCAAAACTTTCACGTAATTTTCCCGGAGCAAATAATCAATTTTAAAGTTAGGTTGCCCTCATTGTACAATAGGCCGATAGTTTTTGTAAATGTAATTTTTAACCAGATTGATGTCTCATCTAATTGCTTCCGGTGCATCAACAAAGTCTATCAGCTGCGTTCTGAGATAACTGATGAATATTCGACAAATGAAGATTTGCCTCTATCAGCTATTGTAGTTAGCTCCGGTCAAAGCTTCATCAACTGCTCTTGCTAACCCTGTGGGGTCATCGGTGCCTATTCGATACCGCTTGCCGCTTCTCAAGTGAAGTTCGATGGCGGCAAAACCGGAAATATTGAACAGCCATCCTCTGGGCGTATAATGAATTCCCCAGCCATAATACCAGGGGTTCTCGGTTATCTGGTAGGTTGCTATATCTTTCAATAGAAACCGTTTATGAATGATACCTAACCCATAGTGAAGCTTTATCATTTTACTATCAACCGTTACGGTGAGTGTGGGGAATAAAACCAATGTGATCAGCATGATGACCAAAACTGCGACAACAGTGGGATTGAAATCGTTTACAATAGCAGAGTAACTTAAAAATACTATTACAACTCCAAATATGGATAGTAATAAATAACCAATCTGCGTATGCTTGTAAAGTTTCCTCATTTTAATGGCCTCTCTGTTAAGGTGACGGTCACTGTCAGAGTTACTTAGATGCTCATTTATCTACTGTTAGCATTGTTGGTGTATTTGGGAAGCCTTATGAAGTATGAGTTGGTTTTATAGGATACAAACGTTTGGGCTTAGCCATGTAGAGATTGTATACGAAGATGAAATTAAATAGAGATAGAGACTGCATGGTTTTAGTATAACACAAAAATCATCAGCAATTGTTAAAAATGATCAAACTTACCTTACTTATCTTACGCAGATGACAAAGCAAGCTTTGCCGCTTCAATATGCCTCATTGC
>JAGRBY010001090.1 GCA_020433835.1 Anaerolineae bacterium
CCACCGTTATGGCAGTGTCTATTGCATCGTTAATGGATTGTCTATTCTGAAAAAACGTTACTTTTTTGCCTATTGCATTGGCACCATCCCCATGCTATAATCGTAAAATCACTTTTACCTCACTTTCAATTAAATAAGATTGTTTTAGTCTGAGGAGAGATACCATGCTTGAAGTTCAGTTGCTGGGAAAATTTGCAGCAAAACTGGATGACCAGCATCTCGACATCCCCTCACGACCTGCTCAGGCCCTTTTAGCCTACCTCATCCTCAATACTCACAAATCATTTCGCCGTGAAAAACTGGCCGGTTTGCTGTGGCCGGAATCTGACGAACCCGATGCTCGCAACAATTTACGTCAGACCCTATGGCGGCTCCGTAAGTTGCTGGGGGACGAATTCTTCCTGGCCGATAAAGTCTCGGTCGGTTTTAATGCTGAAGCCGATTACCGGCTTGATGCTGACCAACTGCAAACCTACATCGACGACAATATTTCGATTGAGACTCTAATACAAGTGGTGGCTGTCTATGAAGACAAGCTGCTGCCGGGGTTTTATGATAGTTGGGTCACGCTAGAACAGGAGCGACTGCAAGCCGTCTATGAGGATCGGATGCAGTTGCTTTTGGCGCGGTTGGTTGAGACCGCCCGCTGGCGAGAGGCTCGGGAGTGGGCCGAACAGTGGATCGCGCAAGGGCTGACGCCGGAACCGGCCTACCGCGCCCTAATGATGGCTCAGGCCGGATTGGGCGATCTGGCCGGGGTCGCAGCAGTCTACCAACGCTGTACCGAGGCGCTCGATGAAGAATTGGGCGTCGAACCCTCGGCTGAAACCCAAACTCTCTTTCAACGCCTGACGACCGGTGAAGTTGTCCCGCCTCCGCAAACCACGCAACCGCGCCCCCGCCCGACCGTGAAACTGCCCCTCCAGCCAACCCCCTTCATTGGCCGGCACCGTGATCTGAGAGAAATGGATAGCCTATTGAACAGCCCCACAACCAGGCTGGTGACCATCCTCGGTCCCGGCGGCATCGGCAAGACTCGGCTGGCGGTCGAAGCCGCGCAAGCGCAAAGTCATGCCTTTGCTGATGGCGTCTATTTCGTGTCGCTGGCGTCTGTCGATGCTCCAGACCAAATCGCCGCCCCCATCGCCATGGCAATCAATTTTTCCTTCCACATCCGAGATCAGGGTGAACGATGGGAGAATGACTCTGAAAGCGATCAACTGCTGGCTTATTTACGTGACAAACGCATACTACTGATCCTCGACAATCTTGAACATCTACTGGCAGAGATACCGTTTATCGCCGACCTCCTTCAATCTGCGGGTGAGATTAAAATCTTGGCCACCTCACGTGAGCGTCTCGGTTTGCGCGGGGAGACTGTCTACCCGATTGGCAGCCTGCACGTGCCTATAACAATTAGCGAAGATGTCCAGGCCATCGTTGACCGTCATGATGCCATTCAGTTATTTATTAACTGTGCCAAGCGGGCGCAACCCACGTTTGCGCTAACCGTTGATAATCTCGATGACGTCATCAATATTTGCCAACTGGTTGACGGAATGCCGCTGGGCATCGAACTCGCCGCAGCCTGGGTGGGACTGCTCACGCCCCGGGAAATTGCCGCTGAAATCAAATCGAATTTGGACTTTCTAACGGCTAACTGGCGCGATATACCGGCCCGCCACCAAAGCATCCGCTCCGTTTTTGAATCTTCGTGGCAGCAATTAACGGCTACGGAACAAGACGTATTTCAACAATTGTCCATTTTTCGAGGCGGCTTTACCCGTCAGGCGGCCGAATACATTACCGGCGCAATGCTGCCAAGCCTAATGGCGCTGGCCAACAAATCGCTAATCCAACCTGATTATACCGGCCGATACCACATCCACGAGCTTCTGCGACAATTTGGGGGTGAACACTTGGCGGCATCGACCGAGTGGGAGACGGCCGTTCGTGACCGTCACTGTGCCTACTATACCGCCTTTCTCAAACAGCGAGAACCCCATCTGGACGGGCAAGATTTGCATAAAACCCTGACGGAAATCAGTATTGAGATCGATAACGTCAGAAGGGCCTGGCAGTGGGCCATAACGCACCAGAAGTTAAGCGCCATTAATGACGCGATGGAAGGTCTTTGCGAGTACTATCGTATTCGCGGCTTTCTGCGAGAAGCGTATGACTT
>JAGRBY010001091.1 GCA_020433835.1 Anaerolineae bacterium
AAAAGCAGCGGCAAACCGGGCGGTGTCCCGGCTACCGGTTCAATCCAGGTATGGGTGTGGGCATCGGTAATACCTAGCTCGTCCGGTGGAATGGGGCCGGTGACGGTCATAATCATCGGTTCGGTGGATGGGTGTTGGGTCATTGTAAATTCCTTTGAAATACGGTAGTCGGATGTCGGTAGTCAGTAAATTCATCCCTCATAATTCATCCTTCATAATTCCACATTCCCTACGGTTCGATCACAATCTTCAGCGATGTACGATCTTCGGCCTGGGCAAACGCCTCGACGGCCTGGTCCAGCGGATAGCGTCCGCTGACGATAGGAGATAAATCTAAGCGACCGGAGTTGACGATGGCGGCGGCCTGACGGCAATCGCTCGTGCTGCAGGCCGTGGTGCCGGTGACATACAGTTCTTTATAATGAACAATGTTGGAGTCGAAGTTGATGGTGGGCCGGTCTTTGGGCAAGCCGCCAAACAGGTTTATCCGCCCGCCAATGGCCGCCAGTTGTAACGCGTTTTCCTGGGCCGCATGGGCCGGGGCGGCCACGATGATAACGTCCGCGCCTTTGCCGCCGCTTTCTCGGGCTACAACTTCGGTCAGGTCTTCACTTTGGGGGTTGACCACCACATCGGCTCCGGCGGCTTGGGCCTGCTTTAGGCGGGCCGCCATAAACTCGCTCACGATGACGCGGGTTGCGCCGCGCAGTTTGGCCAGCATGATGTGCATCACGCCAATCGGTCCGGCTCCGACAATCAGCACGACATCGCCCAAATGGACATCGACCGCATTCTGGCCGCGCAGCACACAAGCAAACGGCTCGATCAGCGCGGCAGCAGCCGGATCGGTGCCCGGCTCCAGGGGGATGAGATTGCCCTGCATTATCGCCGCTGCCGGGATACGCATATATTCAGCAAACGCGCCGTCAAGCGTAATGCCGATAGCGTCGTAGTTAGCGCAGCGATTGTTGTTGCCGCTGATGCACTGGTCGCAGTGGCCGCAGCCCATATTGGGTGCCACAAAGACGCGTGTTCCCACTTCAAGTTCTTTGATGGCTTCGCCCACGGCCAAAATATCACCGACCACTTCATGGCCGGGAACACGTTGCACGCCGTCGGCATACATCCGGTGGCCGCCATGCAAAATGCGCAAATCGGTACCACAAATGCCGACGCTCACCACTTTGAGCAGGGCTTCGTTGGGACCAATGGTCGGCATGGGGCGACTCTCGATCCGCAAGTCGTTGGGTCCGTGGTAGACGGCGGCTTGCATGAGTTTCTCTGGCATTAGTTAGACACCTTTCTTTATAGAAGGAGTGTATCGGGAGCGACGAGTTTACTTTATCTCGGATAATGACAAAGTAAACTTTGTCGCTTCATTATTCTCTATAACACTTCGCTTAGTTGGACCGGGCGTTCTTCAAGAAACGATTTGGTACCGGCCAGCACGCCGGCAACGGCCCAGCGGCCGTCTTCGCCGCTGACTTTGGCCGGCTGACCGCTTTGCACGCAGGCGACGAAATGTTGAATCTCGTAGATGTAGCCCCAATTGAAGCGTTCGGGCCAGCGTTTGTAAATGGGCGTGACCAGCCCTTGCTCGCGGTCAACACATACGACCACGTCCATGCCTTGCATCGAGCCAATCTGCATTACACCTTTCTTGCCGACAATCTCCACGCGGGCGTCGTAGCCGTAATCGCAGGGGCAAATGCCGGAGATATTGCCCAGCGCCCCCGACTCGAATTTGAGGTTGGCCAACATATTATCATAAAAATGCTCGGCGGTGGCCCCGCGCTCATCGCCTTTGAAGTTGGCCGTCTCAACATACATACGGTCAATATTCGACCCCATCAGCCAGCGCACGCAGTCGAGATCGTGGCTGTTGACCTCGGCCAACATGCCGTTGGAGGTTTTGAGATCGTTGGCCCAGGCGGGCGGCAGGCCCGGCCCATGGGTGAGCGATTTGATGACCATCGGCTCGCCGATTTCGCCGGCGTGGATGCGTTCGGCGGCGGCGACAAATTCGGGGTCGAAGCGGCGCATGAAACCCAGCTGCAGCACTAGCCCTTTTTGCTCGGTGGCGGCCATGATGGCGTCGCACTCTTCCAGCGTCATCGCCATCGGTTTTTCCAGAAACACGTGTTTGCCGTTGTCACCGGCCAAAACGGCCAGATGGCGAT
>JAGRBY010001092.1 GCA_020433835.1 Anaerolineae bacterium
GTCGGCCTCATCCGGATCGAAAAAAGCCTGCCTTTTTTCCACCGCTATCGCCGCTTGCTGTGGCCGGTGGTGGTTGGCCTGCTGATCGCCCAGCCGCTTAGCAATCTGGTCTGGTTCGATCATCTGCTGACCCTGCCCGATACCCGCGAGCTGGCTACGGACTGGTTCAGCGCCAAATTTCCCGCAGAAACCATCATCGTCCAAGAAAGTTACGCCCTTTTTCCGGCGACCCTCCTGTTGGGTGGTGGCTGGCCCTACAACATTATTCAGATTGACGAACGCGGCCCCAGCCGCAACGCAATCGATCATTACGTCCGTAACAAGACCGAATTTATCGCCATCAGCAACTTTACCTTTGCCAGGGTTCGCGCCGATGCCTCGGAAGAAACGGCCCGGCTGGCCCAGCTTTCTTATCTTGAGGATCAGGCCGAACTGGTTCAAATTTTCGATCCCTACCGCGTAACCCAACAGCCGGACTGGTTTTATCTGGATGAACTGTACGGCCCCGCCGGGGAGACGCTGCAACGCACGCGCCCCGGCCCGCTGCTGAGAATTTACGCGCTGCCCTACGACAATCAGCCGCGCCAATATGAAGTGCCGCCCATTTCCATGCCGGTCGAGGCCAATTTTGACGATACGCTCCTGCTGCTGGGCTACGACCTCCCGGCCCGACGCGCCCAACCCGGTGAAGCTATTCCCGTGACGCTCTATTGGCAAGCGCTTTCCCCAATGGATCAAAACTATGTCATTTTTACCCGCCTGCTCGATGCACAGCAGCAGCGCCGGGGCGGTTATGATCGCTGGCCCCAGGAAACGGCCAAAACCACGCTGTGGCACGAAGGCGAGGTTGTGGTCGATACCTTCGGTGTCTCGATTGATGCCGCCGCCCCCAACGGCGTCTACACCATCGACATCGGCCTTTATAATGAAGCAGACGCCTCCGGCACCCCTCTACCCATCGTGCGCGACGGCCAGCCGACCGGCCAGAACAGCGTTCGCTTAGGCCCGGTCAAAATCGGTGGCCCGCCGCCCGAAGCCATAGAATCGACAGCCGCTGCCGCTCCCGAAATGCCGCTGGCAGTGCAGCTTGGTTCCCCGCCGGTTATTTTGCTGCGCGGCTACAATTTGGAGCCGCTGGACGGAGCGCTCGCCCTAAAACTTACCTGGCAGAGCCTTAGCCAAACCCCCATCGACTGGTCGGTCTTTGTGCATCTCCGCAGCCCGTCCGGCGAGATGGTCGCCCAAAAAGACGGCCCCGCCGGTGGCGCCATCGGTTACCCGGCTTCATTATGGGATACCGGCGACGTTATCACCGACGAACTTATCATCCCCTTGCCGCCCGATTTGCCGGAGAGCGAATATCAACTGGTCATCGGCCTTTACAACCTCAGCGACGGCAGCCGCCTGACCGTGCCCGATGCGCCCAACAACGAACTGCCCCTAACCACCTGGGAGCCGGGATCGTGACCCGCCACCAAGCCTACGCCCGCCTGGGGCTGATTATGGCTCTCTATGTGGCCTTGGCCGTACTGTACAGCCTGTCTTTGCCGCTGCACAAAGCCGCCGATGAAATTGCCCACTTTCGTTACGCCCGTTTTATCGCCCAGCACGGACGCCTGCCGCTTACTCAGGCCGAACGGGAGCAAGCCGATTATAAAGCCAACCAGCCGCCGCTCTACCACGCCCTGGTTGCCGCCCTCACCGGCTGGAGCGACAGCCCCGACCCGCCCCAGCTCAAGTTCGTCTGGGAGTCCCCCCGCGCCGACCTGGCCGAAATTCTGCTCGATACCACCCGCCTGGCCAACACCATCGATGAAACCTGGCCCTATCGCGGCGCGGTTTTGATGTGGCATTTAGGCCGGGCCGTTACGATACTGTGCGGACTGGGCGTTATTGCCGTCACCTTCTTAACCGCGCTCGAACTGTTTCCCGGCCGCTATCGCCCGGCGGTCATCAGCGCCGCCCTCATCGCCTTTGTTCCCGCCTTCATTTTTTACAGCGCCGCCCTGTCATACGAACCGCTGTTTGCCTTCATCATCGGCTTATACTTCCTATTCCTAATCAGGGTTGTCAAAGGCGACACCCGCCCCCGTAATTTTGTGGCGCTTGGCCTTTTTCTCGGCCTGGCCGTAATGGTTAAATACGCCGCCGTTATTTTGCCGCTTGAAGT
>JAGRBY010001093.1 GCA_020433835.1 Anaerolineae bacterium
GGGAGAGGGGTTGGGGGTGAGGGTTTATTTTTACAGGAGTCACACAACACCATGCTCGACAAAGCCAAATCCCTATTCCCCGAACTCATTCGCCTGCGCCGCGACATCCATCGCCATCCCGAACTGAGTTTTCAAGAAGTGCGTACCGCCAAACTGGTAGCCGACACCCTGCAAGAAATCGGCGGCATTAGCATTAAAACCGGCATCGGCAAAACCGGCGTCATCGGCGAACTGAGCAGCGGCGACGGCCCGACCATCGCCATCCGGGCCGATATGGACGCCCTGCCCATTATCGAAACAACCGGGGCCGAATACACCTCAACCCACAACGGCGTCATGCACGCCTGCGGCCACGATGCCCACACCGCCATCTTACTGGGTGTAGCCCACCTGCTCAAAGACAGTTTTGCCCAGGATAACTTAAAAGGCACCGTGCGCTTTCTCTTTCAGCCGTCCGAAGAAAATTGCGACAGCGAGGGCCTTAGCGGTGCGCCCCGCATGATTGAAGATGGCGCGATGGAGGGGGTCGATGCCGTCATCGCGCTCCATGTCGAATCGACAAGCCCCAGCGGGCAGGTGCGCATTGCCGGCGGCTGGAGTTCGGCGGCGGTCGACAGCTTTGAAGCCTGGATCACCGGCACCGGCGGCCACGGAGCATATCCCCACGAAGCCATTGATCCGCTGTGGCTGCTTGGCCCGGTGCTGACGGCACTGCACGGCATCGTTGCCCGGCGGATTAATCCGATGAAACCGGCCGTAATGAGCTTGGGCCAAATTCACGGCGGCACGGCCAGTAACGTCATCCCCCCAGAAGTGTACATCCAGGGCACACTGCGCAGTTTCGACCCCGATGTCCGCCAGGCCTTGTTGGATGAGGTGGAGCGGGCGCTATCGATTGTGCGCCCGCTGGGCGGCGATTACCGGCTTGAGGTGTGGCACGGCTACCCCGCCGGCTGGAACGACCCGGCGGTGAGCGGCTGGTTCAAAGATGTCGCCGGCGATTTAGTTGGGGCCGACCAGGTTATCGAGGAAAGTATGGGCATGGGCGCGGAAGATTTCGCCTATATGTGCCAAGAAGCGCCCGGCGCGATGTTTCTACTCGGCGCGGCCCTGCCCGACGGCATCGAACGCGCCCATCATACGAATATTTTTGATATCGACGAAAATGTACTGCCTGTGGGCGTCGCTGTTTTAGCCGAAACCACCCGCCGCTTCTTAAAAGGTAATCTCAAACTGACCGGAACGAACTAACTTGACACTCTACTTTATCATGACCGCCGTGGTCATCTTCATCATCGGATTGGGTAAAGGCGGGCTGGGCGGCACGTTAGGGGTGTTAGCCACACCGCTGATGAGCCTGGTTATGCCCGCCGATCACGTCATCGGCCTGCTCCTGCCCATTTTAATCATCGCCGACATTTTTACAGTGTACGCGCATTGGATGCATTGGGATACGAAGCTGGTGCTGCTGCTCATCCCCGGTGCGGTGATTGGCATGCTGATGGCATCGTTTTTTATTGCCGGTATCTCGCCGGAGATGCTGCGCCGAGGCATTGGCGTGATTGTGCTGCTGTTTGTGATCTATAAACTGCTGGAGCAGCGCATTTTAAGCGCTTACTATAAGCCACGCGGCTGGCACGGCTTGGTGGCCGGTACGGTCGGCGGCATTACCTCGACCCTGGCCCACACCGGCGGCCCACCGATTGCCATTTATCTGTTAATGCAAAACATTTCGCCGCGCGTCTTTGTGGCTACCTCCGCGCTCTTCTTTGCCATTCTCAACTGGATCAAAGTGCCGTCTTATTACTATCTGGGCCTGTTCGATTTCAACCTACTGTGGCAAATTGCCTGGCTGCTGCCCCTGCTGCCGTTGAGCGTGTGGCTGGGGAAACTTCTGGCTACCAAGGTCAACAAAGATCTGTTCGACCGTATTATCATCGGCCTGCTGGCGCTCACCGCGCTGTTTCTACTGTTTGAGTAAGTTTGTAGAGTTTAGGGAGTTTGTGGAGTAGACTTGTTGCTGAATAAGAATTATAAGGTTCAACCTGTCTTATAGGGCGCAGATAAACGCAGATTTTCGCAGATTTTTTATTTGGCTCTATATGGATTTCAAGGAGGTGACTTCCGCCCCGCCCTAGCCCGATGCTAAAGCATCGGACTGAAAGA
>JAGRBY010001094.1 GCA_020433835.1 Anaerolineae bacterium
TGTTGCCGTGAATGCATGTTACGTTGGAACACTTATATCAGAGTTGGCGTGAATGCATGTTTCGTTGGAACACTTATATCAGAGTTGGCGGGAATGCATGTTACGTTGGAAAAGGTCGATCAGAGTTGCCGTGAATGCATGTTACGTTGGAAAAGTTACATCAGAGTTGGCGGGAAGGGTATTTTACGGGAAAAATAGGTCGGTTACGGCGGGAAAACAGGAGCCGATAAGGAAATAACCCTTCCGGTTGCGCTGTTTGATACCTGGCTGGCTTTAGGGGGCCACAATTTGAGGAAAGATGATGGTAAACGTAGTTCCGGCGTTAAGTTCGGATGCAACCGTAATCTTACCTTTCAATGCATCGGTCACAATATTGTGAACAATAGACAGCCCCAATCCCGTGCCGCCTTGCCCGCGCCCGGTCGTGAAAAAGGGTGTGAATATCTGCGCCAGATTTTCAGGGGCGATACCCCGGCCATAATCCTGCACTGTCAGTATAAAATGGGGCGGTTCGCGCTCAGGGTCTACCTTTAGCCCAATTTCGACAGCGCCCCCGCTGTGGTTGGGGTAGGCATACTTTTCGATGTTGATTAACAGGTTGGTTAGCACCTGGGTGAGGTGGCCCGGATAGCCAATCCAGCCTTTATCGCCTTCCGGCAGATGATCGATGACTTCAATTTGCAGATTGGCTTGACGGGCATTGATTTTGAACAAATCCAGAATATCTTGTATCAGTACCGATAAATTAACGGTTTCTTTGCTCTCTGTGAGTTGATTGACCGAAATTTTCTTGAAGTTCTGCACCAGATTGTGGGCCCGGCTGATATTACGGCCGGCTAGATAAGCCGCCTCTTGCATATCGGTTAAAATAGCCTGGGCCGCTTTGTCATCGTGTAAAGGGGTGGTCAGCGTTTTACTGTGAACGCGCTTGGCAATCATATCGACAGCGGTATTGACGATGCCCAGCGGCGTGTTAAGTTCGTGAGCCACGCCGGCCACCATTTGCGCCAGAGAACGATGGCGTTCGATTTCGATTTCGGCCTGGAGCGTTCGCTTGGCCAACTCTTCTTTGAAATAGGCTTCCGTTGTCTCGCGTATTTTGCCGGTTAAATCAGCAAAGACGCTGTAAACCACCTTTGCCCGCGAGCCTAACAGCAGCCCCATGAAGGCTATTTGATTAATCACAAAGAAGTCGCACGCCGTTACACAAACAACCGTCGCCGAGCGAGGCCGGCTGTCGAGCAGGGCCAACTCGCCAAAAAAGTCGCCGGTTGTCAGCCGGGCCAATTCCAGGTCACGGCCTTGCTCATCGACTTTATAAACCCTAACGCGGCCATCGAGGATAACAAACATACTTTCTGACTCGTCGCCTTCTTGATAGACAACTTGATTGTCCTTTAGCGAGATGGTTTCGCCCATGCCAACCAGCTTGCGCAAAACCCCGTCCGACAGGCGGCTGAAAAAGGGTACTTCTTTAAGAATGGCTTCGATAGTCATCTGAAATTTCCGCTGGGTAACAAGCTAAAGTGACTGTCACCGTAGCTTCAGTCCGTAGAGCCTCTTTTGTCTGGGTTAGGCGGTGGTCACAAAATGATCGCTGAAGTAACTTTGCCAGGGGCCGCAGCCCTGAATGAAAGGCTGCATCAAGGCGCGCTCGGCTTGAACGGTGTGCATGAGATCATGGCTGGTCCAGTGATGGAGCAGTTGGCTCATCGTGACCAGCCCTAATTCTGAGTGTCGCGCCTGGCGCTCCAGATCAGCCGGGGTGATCTTTTGGAACAAGGGTAGATTTATCGTCCGCAGGCGGCTAAATGTTTCGACCATGTCTGCCGGTGATTGGCCGGCATCCGGCTTTTCGTCCTGGCTGTCAGGATCAAAAGCGGGGAAATCCCGACCGGCCAAAATGGCTTCGATCCGCTGCGCAAAAACCCACCGTTCCGTATCGATGAGATGTTGCAAACAATCCAACGCCGACCATTCGCCGGGGGCCGGTGGCTGGGTTAGTAATTCGGGAGGCAGCTTTTCGATCAAAACCTGCCAGCGGGCGGGCGTGTTGGCCAAAACTGCATAGGCGTGGGTGAGAATAGTTTCCATAGGGGTTCCTTTCATAATTTAAACGCTTCGTAAAGTTTTAGGCTCAATATGGATCCCAAGGAGGTCATAG
>JAGRBY010001095.1 GCA_020433835.1 Anaerolineae bacterium
CAGGTTGTCCGCTTATTTTCTTAATCTTCATCAATGAAATTTGCATTGTAACTATCCAAGATAGGTCATTTGGTCGATAGGCTAAGGCTAAGACTAAGGCTGAGAAGTGACCGAGCCCACTTGAGCCGCCTTTATTTCATAATTTGTATAACCTTAAACGCGGAGAGAATGATGTCGAAAGAGAGAGGAAATAAACGCAAGTTAACCCGACGGACTTTTCTTCAGGGAGCCGGTACTGTGGCGGTAGGCACGGTGGCCGGAGCGACCGGTTCCCTTAGAGCCACAGCGGCCGCACCGGTTTCGGTGGGTGCGGCTCAGGCCGGAGAAGGACCAAACATCCTGTTTATCCTTGTTGATCAGGAACGCTTTGCGCTCGATTTTCCGGACGATGTGACCCTGCCGAACCACCAACGCCTGCAAAATCAAGGGCTGACCTTCACCAATTACCATGTCACAACGGGTCTCTGCACGCCCTCGCGATCGGTGATCTACACCGGCCAACATACTGTCAACACCCGCATGACCGATAATACCGATTTTCCCTACATCAGCGATATGGCTTTAACCCTGCCGACTATCGGCCATATGCTGCGCGAGGCCGGCTATTACACGGCTTATAAGGGCAAGTGGCATCTAAGTGAACAGCCGGCCGCTCGGCGCGATACGGATGGCACGTGCTATCAGGTTGACGAAGCGGGCGAATGGGTTGTAGACGCGAATAACAATCGCGTTGCGGTCGATACCCGTCAGGCACTGGAACCGTACGGTTTTGCCGACTTCAACCCCTGCGGACTCACCCATGCCGAACAACAGGGCGGTTATAAACACGACCCTGAAACCGCCGCCGATGCCGCAGCGTGGTTAACGAATCGGGCGACTGAAATCTCACAGTCCCAACCCTGGTTTCTGGCGGTAAACTTCGTCAACCCGCACGACGTGATGTATTTCGACAGCGATGGGCCGGAGGGTGAGGTTCAAAGCTCGGAGGTGATGGAGATTGTGGGCGCTCCCGATGAGCCGTGGTATCAGGCCGGTTGGCAGCCACATCTGCCCCGCAGCTTTTTTGAGGATGATCTCGCCACTAAACCGATGGCCCAACGCGACTTTCTTAAGCTCGATGATTTTGCTTATGGTGCCATACCCCAAGATCGGCTGGATTTGTGGGAAGCCCGCCAAGATTACTACATCAACTGTGTGCGCGATGTCGATCGCCACGTGGGCACGATCCTCGATGCGTTGGCAGCGTCGGGGCAGGCTGATAACACGATCATTATCTACACCGCCGATCATGGCGAGATGGGTGGGGCGCATGGGCTGCGTCAAAAAGGCAATATCGTTTATAAAGAAAATAACAACGTTCCGCTGATTGTGTCTGACCCCCATCGGCCTGACCTGGCCGGAGAGACCAGCGCGGCCCTGGTTTCCTCCGTTGATCTGGCCCCCACCCTGCTGGCGTGGGCCGGTATGACCGAAGCGGATCGCCCGTTGGCCTTTCCCAACTTGGTCGGGTACGATTTCTCGGCTGTCCTCGAGCAGCCGGCCGAGCAAGGCCAACGGGAGCAGAATGGCGGCGGGGTGCTGTTCACCTTCGATGCGCTCAGCCATCTTGACCCTGATGCCGGCAGAAAGCTGCAAGAGATTCAATCCAAACACGCTGCCGGCGAAGCGGTAAACCTGTCAGCCTACCAGCCGATCATCGACTTCTCGAAGCGCGGTTATCTGCGCGGCCTATACGATGGCCGCTACAAGTTTGCCCGCTATTTCTCACCACTCAATTACCATACCCCGAACGATGTTGAGTCCCTTTTAGCCCGCAACGATATCGAGCTTTACGACACCCAAACCGACCCTGACGAAATCGTTAACCTGGCCGACCCGGCCCATCCCAACTTCGACCCGACGTTGATCCAGACCCTGAACGCCAAGCTCAATACCCTCATCCGGGCCGAGATCGGCGCTGATGAAGGCACGCTGCCGATTCCGAGGCTGGGGCTTTTAAGTTAATAATCGGGGAGTAAGGGGTAGGGAGTAGGGATAATAAATCAAATAACTTCCAAATTTGAGTTTGGGTAATTGGTAAATAGTAATTGGTTCTTCAATCCCTAATTACCAGTTACCAATTACTAATTACCCGACAGACTTGGTAAGTTATTTAACTCTTATG
>JAGRBY010001096.1 GCA_020433835.1 Anaerolineae bacterium
TCAATGCGGTATCAAAACCCTGGTTTCTAAAAAAGTGCAAACACAGTATTCTTATATTGCAGCGTATATAAGCTAAAAAACAGGTAAAACGAGAACCATGGCTGATACTATACAAACCCAAAACAGTGTTGATCAGATAGAATTTCCGCCGCTTGAGCGTCCGCCTTATCACGTAGGTATCATTATGGATGGTAACGGACGTTGGGCGAAACAGAATAACAAAAGCCGTTTTGAAGGCCACAAAGCCGGCACAGAAAATCTGCGCCGCATTTTGCGAAGCTCCGTAGAATTTGGGGTTAAGATGCTGACCATTTACGCTTTTTCTACGGAAAATTGGAAACGCCCACCGTTTGAAATTATGGGGTTGATGAAAATTTTGGAGAACGTCATCGACAAAGAGCTTGATGAACTTAACCGCAGCGGCGTTCAGCTTCGCCACATTGGTGAACTTGAACGGCTGCGCCCGGTTATTCGTGACAAGGTGCTGTACGCTATCGACTATACCAAAAATAACGACAAATTAGTCCTCAACGTGGCCTTTAATTATGGGGGGCGCGATGAAATTGTCCAGGCCGTTAAAAAAGTTATTGCCGACAAAATTCCACCCGATGAAATCACCGAAGAGGTTCTAAGTCGTCACATGTACACCGCCAACTGCCCCGACCCCGATCTGATTATCCGCACCAGCGGCGAATTTCGCACCAGTAACTTCCTGATTTGGCAGGCTGCCTACGCCGAATATTACATCACGCCCACTTACTGGCCAGATTTCAACAAAGCGGAATACTACAAAGCCCTGCAAGTCTTCAACCAACGTGATCGTCGCTACGGCGGACGCAACGAGTAGAGATTTTATCCAGACTCAAAATTATCTGAGTCACTCTGTGGACTTTCAATTGCCTAGCTCATTTACGAGGTTCAAAAACAGCGCATCGTACAGCTTACTTTGTTCCTGCCAATCATAACCGGCGACCACCGAACGCAAGTTGATGTGACGGGTCTGTTCGATATGGGTGATAGCCGCATGCAGCCGCGTTACCAGGTCATCGAAATCGTCATAGAAATGGTCGGCGTGGTCTTGTAGGGGAACGATGTGCGGGTAAGCCAGCCGCTTGGGCAGCAACGGAAAGCAGCCGCAGTACAGCGCCTCGACCACGCTGGCTCCAAAGAAATCTTGATGGGATGTAACCGGTAAAATATCGGCCCGCCACAGCCATTGCGCATACTCAGCAAACGAGTCGGCATAGCCAAATTGAACCATATGCCGAGCCAGCACCTTTTGGGCCTTGAGAAAAACCTCAGGCTTTTGTTTGAAATTTTCCCCCAGCACAGCCACATCAAAATCTAGCCCGCATTTTGATAGTACGGTCAGTGCTGCAAAGAACTCTTTCGGATTTTTATCGAATTCCCAGCGATGTCCCCATACCAGCAGCGGCTTCTCATGCGTTTGGTCAGCTCGAAGCGAGTCGAACCGCTGCAAGTCTAACCCCAGCGCTAAAACCTGGCTTTTGTCTCGAATGCGTTGGACGCTGTTCAGCTCCTTGTAGTCCGGGAAATACTTTAGCAGTTGGGGTAGCGCCTCCAAAAAGCTTTCCTTGTGATATTGCGAGTTAAATAACACGGCATCGGCAGCCAGCGCCGAGACGAAATTGATAAACCCATAATGTTTATCGCGACGCTGAGCCACGTCGCGGTCTGTGGGTGACCAGGGATAGGTAAGCTGATTTTCGTGAAAATAGATGGCGGTTGGAATATGCGCCGTACGTTGGCGAGTTAAGGCCATAAACGTGGTCAGATCGAGCATATCAGTGGCTAAAATGAGGTCAGGAGCCAGTTCTGACGCTAAAAATTTACGGGCCAGCGTTACCGCGCCGCCGTGCATACGCCATTTCCAAAATCGACCCGGCAGGCTCAGAATATCAACCTGATGTTGGCTGTAGCGAGCATACCCTTTGGCCCAAGCGGCGTGCGAGCCGGTGTAATAGGGGGCGATGAGCAAAATTTTCATAACAACGCAGGCGAATCTTTCTTATGGATGTCCCCTATCATGCTAAAATATGCGCAGTACACAAATTTGGCGCTCTCTTTTAGAAACTGTTTTAAAAGGTTATTTAGGAGCAAGCCTGCGTAACATGAGACGGGTCATAGCAATGTAAATAAAAG
>JAGRBY010001097.1 GCA_020433835.1 Anaerolineae bacterium
TTATCAGCACGCTCATTCCTGGGCTCACACCTTTTTGACCGCCTACAACTTCGACTACTACCATTCCGCTTTGAACTTACTGACCCCTGCCACGGTTCACTATGGCTGGGGCGACCAGGTTCAGGCTCAACGCCAACACGTTTTACAACTGGCCTATTCTCAACATCCGGAGCGTTTTGTGCGCGGTCTACCCGCCCTCGCTCCGCTGCCAACTGAAGTGTGGATCAATCAACCCGGTTCTGGTTCACCTATCTCTATTAATGCTCTCTAATTTCTTTTTCTTTCTGTCTCACTTTTCTTGACACATTCCGAAGTAGTCCCAGCTGTACGGGTAGCCCCTGCTGCGAAAGCCGCACCGGCAGACGGCAGCATCGTTATTCCAGGACCCCCCTCGCAAAATCCGCGTATCTGTTCCCTCTACATCTTCCCGACCGTCATTAGGGCGGTAAGGATAGTCAAACTGCGGTTTATCCCCCCCGCCGCCATATTTGCTGCTGCACCACTCCCAAACCTGGCCGGCCATGTCGCCCGCGCCAAAGGGGCTGTCGCCGGTGGGCAAATATTGACCGACCGGGGTAGTGCGGCCAAGGCCGTTCGCCTTATTGTTGCAGCTCTCGGGCTGCCAGTCATTACCCCAGGGATAGCGGCGGCCGTCGCTGCCTCGGGCGGCTTTCTCCCACTCGGCTTCGGTCGGCAGGCGGTAGGGCCGGTTGGTTTTGGCGGCCAGCCAGGCGGCGTAGGCTGCGGCCTCGTACCAACTGACGCCGACTACGGGCTGGGCCGGGTCGTTCCACCGGCTGTCTGCCCAGTAGCGGGGTTGGGTCCAGCCATCGCGCTCTTTCTGCTGCCAGCCGGCCTCGGTCCAGTAATCGCGGATTTGGTAACCCTGCTCATCAATGAAGCGGCCGAATTCGACGTTGGTGACCGGATAGCGCTGGATGGCGTAGGCCGACAGGTCGATTTCGTGCTGGGGTACCTCCCGATTGAGAACTTTACGCTTCAGCCCCAACTTTTCTAACTCAGGCATCTCACTCTCCGGTGTCCCCATCAAGAAGGGGCCAGCCGGGATGGTGACCATCTGCGGCTCGAAAGGTAGTGCGGTTTGGTCGTGGCGGTCAGCGGTCGCTTCTTCGACGGTGCTGCGGGTCAGGTAAACGTATTCGCGCACGCCGGTCGGGCCAAGAGCGTTGTCAAAGTTGGCGTCGGGTTCGGAGGGGGCGGTGCAGGTCAGCAGGTCACGCAACAGGCTGCGGCCCAGGAAGTCGGCCAGGGGGCCGGCGCTGATATCGGCGTCAGATTCGTCGCTGGGGTGGCCTTCGGTTCGGAGGTTGCCCCGTCTCTGCTCCCGGAGGCGCTTCTCCAGGTCGATGAGGTAGTAGGGGGCGCTGACAATCAACTGGAAGAGGCGGGGGTGGTACTGCTGGATGATGATAATCTTGGCCAAGCGGACCGGTTTGATCGTCTCGGCCAAATCCGCACGGTTTTGGGCCAGCCGCCACAGCAGCAGGAAGATGTTGAGGGTGCGCTTGATGCGGCGTGGGTTCGGCTCCAGGCCAACGGTAAAGACGGTCTCGCAGCGGGCGTCGGGCAGGCTGCCGCCGGTTACGTCGCGCACGTAGCCGGCGACGGCCTCGCGGGCAATCGGCGGCAGGGAGAAGGGGATCTGGATGATCTTTTCCAGGTAGTGGGTGCCGTCCAGCCTGGCCCGGTAATCGGCGTAGCGGACGCGGATGCCCTCTTCGATGACGTCGCGGGCCACGCCCAGCACAAAGACGCAGCCGGGCACATCCAGAAAGAGCTTGACCGCTTCCAGCACCTCGACGGCTTTGTCGGGCAGGCAGCGGTCGAGGTCGTCGACAAAGACGGCCAGCCGGCCGTGGTTGGCGATGTGCTGCTCGCTGATCTGCTCGAACTCGCGGCGGAAGTCGTCCAGGGCGGCGATCTGGTCGCGGCGGGTCAGGGCCTCGCCGGCTTCCAGGTCGGCCACGACGGTTTGGAGCCGGCGGGAGACATCGTCTTGGCCGGCGCGGTCGGCCTGGCGGTGGAGCAGCTCCAGCCCCAGCAGCGGCGGCAGGGCGACGCTGTCGAGGTGGGGCAGCGCTCCGGCCGGTAGGGTCAAATGGCCGCCCAGCAGCGACTCGCCGACGCCGTAGAGGCGGTGT
>JAGRBY010001098.1 GCA_020433835.1 Anaerolineae bacterium
CAATTACCACACAACTATTATTTTGAAGCAGTAAACCTAGAAAAGAGTTTGTTTCGTATTTATGTTTTATGATGAAGCCAAAATTTATGTAAAAGGCGGCGATGGGGGCGACGGGATTGTTGCTTTTCGCCGCGAAAAGTTTGTGCCGCGCGGCGGCCCGGCCGGTGGGCATGGGGGTGACGGCGGCAATGTTGTCTTTGAGGTCGATCCGCAGCTCAATACACTGATTGCCTTCAAAAACCGCAGCCACTTTCGGGCCGAGCGTGGCGCACACGGCGGCGGCAAAAAGATGACCGGGGCCAACGGTGAAGATTTGATCGTGTTCGTTCCGCCGGGAACTGTGGTTCGTGATGCCGATACAAGCGATCTGCTGGCCGATCTGGTTACGCCGGGGCAGCAAGCCATCATCGCCAGCGGTGGACGGGGCGGGCGCGGCAATACAGCTTTCAAAAGCTCAATCAACCAGGCTCCTAAAATCGCGGAAAGAGGTCTGCCCGGTCAAGAACTGTGGGTTACGCTGGAACTCAAGCTGCTGGCCGATGTTGGGCTTGTGGGACTGCCGAATGCGGGTAAAAGTACGCTGCTGTCGGTGGTCAGTGCCGCGCAGCCCAAAATCGCCGATTATCCTTTCACCACGCTTCAGCCCAACTTGGGCGTTGTAACCCTTGATCACCGTGATTTGGTCATGGCCGATATTCCCGGTTTGATTGAGGGGGCGCACGAAGGGGCCGGTTTGGGCCATCAGTTTTTGCGCCACATCGAACGCAGCCGTTTGCTTGTTCATCTGCTTAATGGTGCGTCATCTGATCCTATAGCTGACTTTGAGCAGATTAATGAAGAGCTAACGCAGTTCAGTGAAAAGTTGGCCCAAAAGCCGCAGGTTGTGGTGCTGAATAAAATCGACCTACCTGACGCGCAAGAACATTGGCCGCTTGTTTTGGCCAAAGCGGAAGAAATGGGGCTGCATGCTCACAAAATTTCGGCCGTGACGCATGAGGGCGTTAAGGAGTTGGTCGGCGAGTTGTTCAGTTATCTGGAAGAACTGCCGGAAGAAGAACTTGTCGAAGATGAGGTGCCGGTCTTTACGCTTGAGCCGGATCGCAACTTCTTTGAGATTGAACGTCTGGATTATGCGGAAGGTTGGCGCGTCACCGGCCCTAAAATTACGGAGTTGGCGCTGCAAACCCACTGGCACGTTAGCGAGGCCGCCGTTCGCGCCCATCAAATTTTGGAGCGTATGGGCGTCAACCAGGCACTGCGCGATGCCGGGATTGAGCCAGGAGATACGGTTTACCTGGATGAGCTGGAGTTGGAGTGGGTGTGGTAGTAATTGGTAACTTGGAATTGGTAATTAGAGATTAATTCTTACGGTTTACCTCTTACCATTGAAAATATCATTTTAGAAAGTACCGATGGCAAAAATCGGCATTATTGGCGGCACGTTTGATCCCATTCATTACGGCCATCTGTTAATTGCGGAATTGGCCCGAGACTCGCTCAATTTAGAGCGAGTCTTATTTGTGCCGGCCGGCGATCCGCCGCATAAGCAGGAGGCCGAAAAAACGGCGGTGCATCATCGCTGCCGCATTGTTGAACTTGCCATTGAAGATAACCCCGCTTTTGAACTTAGCCGGGTCGATCTGGATCGGCCCGGTCCGCACTATTCAACCGATACGGTTGCCCTCATTCGGGCGCAGTATGGTCTGTCGGCGGAGGATTGCTATTTTATTGTTGGCGGCGATTCGCTGGTCGATTTGTTGAGCTGGCATCAGCCTGAGAAGCTCATCCAATCATGTCGATTGGCCGTCGCCCATCGGCCAGAGTATCGGCCCGACGTGGCGGCTCTGGCTGAGGCGCTGCCCGGCCTGGAGTCGCGGCTCGATTGGGTCGAGTTGCTGCTGGTGGAATATTCCAGCTCAATGATTCGCCGTCGCATCAAGGCTGGACAGAGCGTGCGCTACCAAACCCATCCAAAAGTGATTGATTACCTTTACCAACATCATCTTTATCGGTAAAATTGAATCAACGCAATAAAAATTCCTTTCAGAGTTGAAGCCGTTTAAGCAGATGCGGAACTACATTCCGCGCATACTCATGCTTTACCATACGGTTAAAACCACATTTATCCCCGAAAGTAAATATTACCTACAAACACTACCT
>JAGRBY010001099.1 GCA_020433835.1 Anaerolineae bacterium
GATTATGGCGCCAAAGAAAAATATTGGCGGCAACAGGATTAAGGCAATACCTAACAACAAGCCAATAATACTCGCAAAAAGAAGTTGCACATATCGATTCGAGGGATTAAACAGTTGTTCCAAATTATAAGATAGCATATGACTCGGTGTGGTTTAATCTGACCCACTTTAGATATTGTTTACAAATGTTTAATAGCGTGTTTCTGTAAACTGACCATCAGGTTCGGCAGCGACATCGACTCTTGGGCCGGGGTAACCTTCTTTACCATAAACTTCAAATCTGTAAAACGGCGTTGAGACTTTTTAAATACTTGAGCGACTTATAAGCGATGGATTAATATTGTGAATAGTTTCAAATTTTTTAATAATTTCTGTCACATGTTGTATTAGGTCAGAAGTGAGTTCAGGATACATTGGCAATGACAAAATTTGTTGAGCATAGGTTTCGGCAACGGAAAAATCTCCTTGTTTATAACCAAGTTCCTGATAAGCGGGCTGTAAGTGGATAGGGATTGGATAATGAATTCCGGTAGCGATGCCATTCTTAGTTAGGTAGGCTCTCAATCTATCCCGATTTTTAACGCGGATGACATAGAGGTGATGGACTGGCTCAGTCCCTCCGGCTTCCACGGGGGTTACTACTGAAGTATCAACCAGTAGGTTATGGTATACTTGAGCATGCTGCCGACGGGCTTGGTTCCACGTTTCCAGATACTTCAATTTGATCCGCAACACTGCTGCTTGCAGCGTATCAAGACGGCGGTTATAGCCCTGGATCAGGTGATGATATTTCTTGAGTGATCCATAATTACGCATCAATCGGGTTGATTCGGCAACGCCAGCATCATTTGTAACAATCATCCCTCCATCACCATAAGCGCCCAAGTTCTTGGCCGGATAAAAGCTAAAAGCTGCCGCGTGGCCTAAAGAACCAACCCGCTTCCCCATATACTTCGCTCCATGTGCTTGGCAAGCGTCCTCGATTACTACAAGCTCATAATGCTTGGCAATTTCCACAATGGGATCCATGTTGGCCGGGTGACCATAGAGATGCACCGGCATAATTGCTTTTGTACGCGGTGTGATAGCGTTTTCCAATCGAGAAATATCCATTGTATATGTCTGAGGATCAACATCTACCAAGACCGGAATAGCCCCGGTATAGGAAATAACTAGAGCAGTGGCAATAAAAGTATTAGCAGCCGTAATGACCTCATCACCAGGACCAATGCCATATGCTCTTAGAGCCAGTTCCAAAGCTGACGTGCCCGAGTTAACACCCACCGCATAATTTGTTTCACAATAAGCTGCAAACTCCTGCTCGAATAGGTTGACCTCTTCACCTAATATAAAATCCGTTCCATGCAATGTCTTCGAGATTGCCTGGTTGATTTCTGTCTCGATCGCCGTGTACTGAGCAGCCAGATCCACAAAGGGAACTTGCTTTGCTTGTCCGTTCGTGTTCATTACACACTTTACCCCGCGGATGTCAACTGGCTAAAAAAATAAGAAGTTGGGGTCTGTCTTTCCAGTAACAACGGATTTTGAGATCCAACAGATATCGGAACACCGTGGTATTGAAGCGAAAGGTCAATAGCTTCCATTACCTGCACCACTTCTTTGCCGGCTTGCCCGCTGGTAAAGGGGATAAAATTGTGGGCAACACATTCGAGAAAATGAATACACTGCGTTTTCAATGGTTCGTTAACTTCAACCCGAGGGCTGATAATGTCACCATCGCGAATCATAAATTGAAATTCGCCGAAGCTGGTCGCCTCGCCTGAGGTCGAGGTAATACCCTTCTCAAAAATCTTTACCCGTTCCAGGGCGTTCAAATCATCGAACACAATTCGTCGATCACTGCCCACCACAACCACCTCTCTGACCTTATTTGGATCGGCCCAACTGACATGGATATGTCCAACAACCCCATTCGGATAACCGAGTGAGATAAACCCCACATCCTCTCGACAGTTCCCTAACGCCTTCACTCCCACGGCGCTCACCCATTCCGGCACGCTGTCGAGCAAATAATTAAAAATAGAAATATCGTGAGGAGCCAGATCCCACAAGGCATTGACGTCACGGCGAATAGGTCCTAAATTTGTCCTTCGAGCGTAAAGATAATAGATTTGACCTAATAGA
>JAGRBY010000109.1 GCA_020433835.1 Anaerolineae bacterium
ATCGGCAGTATTAATGCCCTTTAGATGGCGATGGTGATGTACGAACAACGTTTTTACAATGTTCAGCGTGATTTAGAGCGCTTGCAGCAAGAGCTTGATCATTTAGCGGAAAATCTCATCAATCAAGACAGCGAGCAGAATAAAAAGGTCCAGGCTCTGCGCCGCGACGTGCGCCAGTCGGATGATGATATCCGCAACGAGCTGCGCCAAACCGCCAAGAAGTTGGCGTTTGATAAAGTCGACCGGGTGACGCTGGGGGAGCTATTTATTCAGCTGGGTACCAATTTAAAGTCGGGTGGTTCCCTTGTTGACCTATTAAAGAGCATCAGCAACACACCATAAATAGGCGAGATCCGTGGCTGACCCTTCAGACCGTAAAGACGCCTTTCAGGTTTCAACACGCGACAACAAAGAGGCATATACCTCGGCTTCAGCCCACGACCCTGCCTTAGAAACGCTCAGAGAGATTTTATTCAGCCGTTATCGGCAGCAAATTGCCGAACTGCAAAATGAGCTGGATGAATTGGAGCGGCGCATTAATGATGATGATATGTTTGTGGCGATGATAGCGCCGGTATTGAGCGACGCTATTCGCCGCAAAATTCGCGACTCGCGCGATGAAATGATTCAAGCGCTGTATCCGATTATTGGGCAAACGGTTATGCGGGCGGTTTCGGAAGCCTTTCAGGATTTGCGCCGCAAAATTGATGCCCAAATGCGTTCTCAGCTTAACATGCAGCATATGCAGCGCCGGATGCTGGCTAACTTTAAAGGGGTATCCGGCGCCGAGATGCTTTTGCGCGACTCGCTGCCCTTTAACGTGGCCGAAATCTTTTTAATTCATCGGGAAAGCGGGCTGCTGCTGTGGCACCTTTCGCGCGATCCTGAGGCCTCGCCCGATTCCGATATTATCGGTGGCATGCTAACGGCTATTCGTGAATTTGTGCAAGACTCGTTTGGGCATGGCCGGGAAGGGTCGCTGGATGAAATTCAGTACGGTACGCGCCGCATTTTGCTGGAAAGCGCTCAATATGCCTATCTGGCAGTCGTTATTGACGGTACCGAACCCACCGGCTTTCGATCTGAGATGCGCGATCGTGTTATTGAAGTCGATTACGCTTATGAGGGGGTACTGCGCCACTATGATGGTAACCCGGAGCCGTTGACCCCGGTGGAAACATCATTAAAATCTTTAGGGTCGACACCGGACCCCAATGCGTTAAGTCCCGTTCAAAAAAAAATTATGGGTGGCGCTTTGGCTGTGCTGCTGGTGTGCAGCCTGGCTATGTGTGCTGTGGGGGGTATTACCTGGCAATTTATGCGTGCTACCCCCACTCCCGTAGCCATAATTGTGCCGCCAACCGAAACCGCCACGGCTACAACCACACCCACTGCCACGGCGTCACCAACCGCCACGGCAACCTCTACCTCAACCGCCACTGCCACCCCAACTGCTTCACCGACTGCCACCGCAACGCCCGTTTTAGGGCTAATGACCGGCAATGTTTGGGTGCGGGAAAATCCGGACCTTAATTCGGACCGATTAGGCCTTATTATCGAGCTTGGTCAGCCGGTAACTATCCTGGCTGTGTTTGACAACTGGTATCGTATTCGTTGGTCCCCCCAACCCGACGCTGAAGTGGTTGGGTGGGTTCCTGCCGAATGGGTGGGTACCACAACGGCTCTGCCCGATTGGCTGGTGACACCAACAGCCAATCCTTAACTTCGAAGAGGATTTTCAACACGATGACAACAATCAACAAGAAAGTTTGCCTGTTGGGGGATTTTGCGGTTGGAAAAACAAGCCTGGTACGACGTTTTGTGTACAATATGTTTGACGATAAGTATATTAGCAGCATTGGGGTTAAAGTAAGCCGCAAAACGGTTCAAATTCCTCATGCCGATAACTTTACGAGTATGACAATGATGTTGTGGGACCTGGCCGGCAGCGAACGCTTTGATCAAGTTAAATCAAGCTACATTCGGGGTACGGCCGGGGCTATTCTGGTTTGCGATTTGACGCGAAACGAAACTTTAGCTAACCTTCATATTTATATAGAAGATTTGCAGCACGCCAGCCCGGATGCCCGCCTAGTTGTTGCTGCCAATAAATCAGATTTAGTTAACAACCAAAAAATTTTACTCACTGAGGTAGAAAAAATCACCAGCCGGTATAACGCCTCTTATTATTTAACCAGCGCCAAAACCGGCAGTGGTGTGGAAACTGTTTTTCGCCATCTGGCTCGACTACTTCTAGAATAGGTTTTACATAGCCCATGGATTTAACCGTCGCCGAACTTATCACCCGTGATTATAAGATAGCCTACGTTGTTACCGACACGCATCTACATATTGTTGACATTAGCCCCAACGCCATGATTTTGTTCGACCAGCCGAGCCATTTGGTAATGGCAACATCGCTGGTAGAAGCCATTCCGGAGCTAACCGGCAATGAGCCGGCTTTGTACAACATTTTAAGCGGCACTCTGCCCCGCTTTGAACTCCATTGGGTCAATCGGGAAACAGAAAACCGTCAGCCCAAATATTTGTCGCTCATTGTGCTGCCCTATCGCAACAACGACAACGTTATCAGCGGCGTGGTGGTTTTAGCCCAAGATGTGACCCCCTTGGGCGAAACGCATCAGCAGTTAAACCAGCATCGCAACGAACTGCGTCTGCTGCGCAACCAACTGCTTAACCACAACGCTCAGTTGGCTATGGCCAATGCCGAACTGCGACACATAGACGAAGTTAAGTCGACTTTTATCTCCGTGGCCGCCCACGAACTGCAAACCCCTCTCTCTTCAATTAACGGTTTTATTGAAATGCTGCTTGATGAGGTCTATGGGCCAGTCAATGATGAGCAAAAAGAGGCGCTCGACATTGTTCAGCGCAGCGCAACGCGTCTTATCAACATCATCAAGAATTTGCTCGACGTAACCCGCATCGAAGCCGGGCGCATCGAGCTGGCGCTGCGCCCGACAGATCTGGCCGAACTGATTGAGTTGATTGTAGCTGAATTTCGGCCCCAACTTGAAAGCAAGCAGCAAAACCTCACCCTAGACTTTCAGCCCGACCTCCCTTTTGTGTTGTGCGATCATACCAGAACGATTCAGATTGTTGGCAACTTGTTGAGTAATGCGATAAAATACACGCCGAGTAAAGGCTCAATTAAGCTGGTAGCAAAGCTGGCTGAAGCCGAAGGATTTTTAGAAATCACCGTAATAGATAACGGCGTTGGTATTTCGCAGGAAGATCAGACCATGTTGTTTAAACGTTTCTTCCGTGCGGAAAGCGCGAACGTCACCGGCGAAAACGGAACGGGTTTGGGCCTTTATATTACCCGCTCGCTGGTTGAATTACACGGCGGAGAGATTTGGACCGAAAGTGAACTGTGGCGCGGCAGCGCCTTTCACATTACATTTCCTATTGCCGGACGGCCACCTGAAAAAGAAACCCGCAAGAATAAAACATACTACTCTCTCACATTCAAGGTACCCCCCTTACCATAAGCCTGATTGTACACCGTGCGGAGGTGTGCTAAAATGTGTAAAAGTTAGAAGATCACAAAACACCAGACCAACGACCTCATAATGGGAACAGGAATTACATTGTGGAGGCCGGTGAAGCCGTAACAGGGCTAATGGCGTTTGTGGCCGGGATTATTGTACCGCTCACAGCAATGATTTCTTCACCAGCACTCCACGCTTCTCATTAGGCAAATGTTTCATTTCCAAATACGTATAGCGTATACCAGTAGGGATAGAAAAGTTGACCGTCGAACAAATCGGAAAATACCCCGTTAAAGCTTTACTCGGACGCGGCGGCATGGGCGAAATTTACAAGGCTGCCCATCCCAAACTTGAGCGCGATGTTGCCATTAAGTTAATTCACACCTATAAAGCGGCCGATCCCCGCATGATCGAACGGTTTCAAAGGGAAGCCAGAGTTGTAGCCGCCTTGCGCCACCCCGGTATTATTCAAGTTCATGATTTTGATGTTGAAGGCGATGCTTTTTATATGGTAATGGAGTTTGTACCTGGTGAAACGCTGGGTCATCGGCTCGACCGGCTTGATGAGCTGCAGCAAAAGATGCCACTGCCGGAAGCCCTGCATTTGTTTCGGATGATTACCGATGCGGTCGCCTATGCTCACAGCCAGGGCGTTATTCATTGCGATTTGAAGCCCGGCAATGTTTTGCTCACCAAAGAAGGCCAACCGGTATTGGCCGACTTTGGCATTTCTAAAATTATGAGCGGCGAACGGCTAACGGCAACCAATGATGTTTTCGGCACGCCCCATTACATGTCGCCGGAGCAAAGTTTTGGTCGAGAAATTAACGCCCAGTCGGATGTGTACGCTTTGGGCGTAATGCTGTACGAATTAACCACCGGGACGCTGCCTTTTAACGGCAATTCGCCGATGAGCATCGTTTTCAAGCACGTTAACGAGCAGCACACGCCGGTGCGAACCATCGACCCCGATTTGCCTGAAGCCATGGAGACCATTATTACCAAATCTCTGGCTAAAGACCCGGATCTGCGCTATCCGTCGGCCCAGGAGCTGCTGCGTGATATCGACGCGCTGCTTTTAAGTCTCGACAGCAATACCTTTACCATTACGCCGACCAAACTGTTTATCTGTTACAAACGCAGCAGTGCACCTGACAACTCGCTGGCTACCTACCTGTTTGAGACGCTAACGGCTGAAGGCCACGATGTATTTATTGATCAGGCCATCGGGCCGGGCGCATCGTGGCTGGATGAGATTGACCAGGCCATCAAAAGCTGCGACTTTATGATTGTGCTGCTGTCGCAAGCCTCGGCTGACAGCGAGATGGTTAAAACCGAAGTCAGCCGGGCCTATGAGTATCGCAAGCAGCAAGATCGTCCTCATATTTTGCCGATTCGCGTGGCGTACGAAGGCTTACTACCCTATAACATTGCCGCATTCTTGGAACCGCTGCAATACGTGATTTGGCACGATGAATCCGACAATCGCCGCGTAGCTGACGAAATTCTACAGGCAATTTCCGGCCAGGCCCACCGGTCGCTGCCCTCTTGGGTCAACCCGATAACCCAAACGCGCATTATCTCAGAAGATGGCCGCCTGGTGACCGATCGCGAAACCGCGCCGCCGCCTCTACCGGCATTTGACCCGCGCTCGCTCAAAGAACTGGCCGTGCCCGGTGGGGCGGTCAAACTGCGCGATCGCTTTTACATCGAGCGCGACGTTGACGCCCAGTTAAAGAGCCAGGTGATAAAATGGGGCAGCACCACCACCATTCGCGCTCCGCGCCAAACCGGCAAGACTTCGCTGTTGATGCGCGGCATTAAATTTGCCCGCGAGCAACAAGTCAACGTCATCTTTCTCGATTTTCAAAGCTTTGGCAGCGACCAACTGGCCTCGCTTGATTCATTTTTACGTGAAATTGCCAATTCCATTTGCGATGAGCTTGATCTGGACGATGAGATTGTCGAAAACGCCTGGGAAGGGTCGCGCAGCCCCACCAAAAAACTGTTACGCTTTATGGAAAAGTGGGTACTACCCGAATTTGACGAACCGGTGCTGTTGGCGATGGACGAAGCCGACAGCTTGCTGCAAACCGACTACTACCGTGATTTTTTCGGGCTGCTGCGCTCGTGGCACAATCGCCGCGCCTCGCGCGAGGTCTGGGAGAAGTTAAATTTGGTTTTGGTCATTTCCACCGAGCCCTATCTGCTGATTGATGACATTCATCAGTCGCCGTTTAATGTGGGGCTGCATTTGGGCCTGCAAGATTTCAACGAGGAGCAAGTGTACGACCTCAACACCCGCCACGGCTCACCCGTGCCGGATGAGGCCATTCCTGAGGTGATGGCGCTGTTGAGCGGTCAACCTTTTTTAACACGCTGGGCTTTTTACAGTCTGGTGGCCAAAAATATGGGCTGGGATGATCTGCGCAATCGGGCCGCCGAAGAAAACGGCCCCTTTGGCGACCATTTGTGGCATCAATATTGGACCATCCACGATAAACCGAACCTAAAAACGGCACTGCGCGAAGTTATTCGCGAAAATCGCTGCTCTGATGAACGGGCCTTGCTGCGGCTGCTGCGAGCCGGACTAATAAAAGGCAGCGGCGATATTTTTACCTGCCGTTGTGACCTTTACCAACGCTACTTTGAAGACAAGTTATTTTAATGAACTCTTTTACCGAATTTCAACGGTGACAGTCACGTGAGTTCACAAAATTACCCTATACGGGCTGTACCAACATTGATATTTGACCCAAATGACTGTCACCGGATAATCGTTACTTTATCATGAACGCACCTTTACCAACAGAACCTCAGCGGGTTAAAAGACCGCGAACGCGCACCAATACCGACTTTTTTGTGGCCGGCGGGACGCTGTCGCCTAACGTACCTTCCTATGTTAAACGCGAGGCCGACGACGAACTCTTTAACCTGGGTTTGCGGGGCCAATTTTGTTACGTGCTGACCACGCGCCAGATGGGTAAGTCGAGTTTGATGATTCGCACGGCGCGACGCCTGCAGGCCGAAGGCGTTGAAACCGCTATCATCGATTTGACCGAAATGGGCACCAACGTGGCCGACACTTGGTATCTGGACCTGTTGACGGAAATCGCCGACGAGCTTGATCTGGAAACCGACCCTGAGGCATGGTGGCAAGAGCGCTCGGCGCTGGGCCACGTCCGGCGCTTTACCAATTTTCTGCGCGATGTGGTGCTTAACGAAATTGAAGACCATATCGTCATCTTTATCGACGAGATCGACACCACCCTCAGCCTGCCCTTTTCCGACGACTTTTTTACAGCCATCCGGGCCACTTACAACGCCCGGGCCAAAGACCCCGAGTTTGCCCGCCTCAGTTTTATCCTCATTGGCGTGGCCTCGCCGCCTGACCTGATCAAAGACCCGAGCCGGACGCCGTTTAACATTGGTCAGGGCATCAAGCTTGATGATTTTACCCTGTCGGGCGCTCAGGTGCTTAAAAATCGGCTGGAAGATATTTACCCCGGCCACGGCGAAACTATTTTTGAGCGCGTCTTCTATTGGACCCACGGCCATCCCTATTTAACCCAAAAAATCTGCCAATCCATCGCCAAATCCGAGCGTGAAGGCTGGCCGGCGGAGGCTATCGACCAATTGACGGAGCGGTTGTTTCTGTCGGAAGAAGCTCGCAAAGAAACGAACCTGCAATTTGTTCAAGACAGTATGCAGAGCCATCCGCTCAAGCGGCGGCTGCTTATTTTGTATCGGCAAATCTATGAGGGCGAAAATATTGCAGAAGACGAGCGTTCGCTGGAGCAAAATCAGCTCAAACTGTCGGGGCTGGTCAGAACCGAAGAGGGCGCTCTCAAAGTACGCTGCGAAATCTATCGGCGGGTTTTTAACCGGGAGTGGATAAAGTCTAACCTGCCGGATGACATCGACGCTGCTGAATTCTTTGTGGTGGGCGGCACGGTGCGCACCGACTCGCCCTCGTATGTCAAACGGCCCGCCGATGATGAACTTTTTGACCTGGCTTTGGGCGGGCGCTTTTGCCACGTGCTCACGCCGCGCCAAATGGGCAAGTCGAGCTTGATGATCCGCACTGCGCGCCGCTTGCAGCGCCACGATGTGCGCACGGCGATTATCGACTTGACAAATATCGGCCTGGTCACGGTTGATCAGTGGTATTTGAGCCTGCTGGCTGACCTTAAGGCCGCGCTCAATCTGTCGGTTGATGTATCGAGCTGGTGGGCCGAGCATGAAGCGTTGGGGCCGGTCAAAAGCTTCACCAAATTTTTGCAGGATGTTATCCTGACCCAAATTAAAGGTCAGGTCGTTATCTTTATTGACGAGATCGACACCACGCTGAGTTTACCCTTTTCCGATGATTTTTTTGCGGCGATTCGAGCCGTATACAACGCCCGGGCCAGAACGCCGGAGTTTCGGCGGCTGACGTTTGTGTTATTTGGCGTGGCGATTCCGTCGGACCTGATTAAAGATCGTACCCGCGCTCCTTTCAACATCGGTGAAGGCATCGACCTGGAAGATTTCAATCGCAATGACACGCAGGCGCTCCAACGCGGTATTGAAGACATTTATCCCGGCCAGGGCGAAACGATTTTATCGCGCATTTATCATTGGACACGGGGCCATCCCTATTTAACCCAAAAGCTGTGTCTGGCGGTGGCAGCCGAGCTAAACATTCAGCACTGGGATGATGAGAAGATCGACGAGCTGGTCGAAAAGCTCTTTCTTTCGGAAGAGGCCCGCAAAGAGTCGAATTTGCAGTTTATCCAGGACAGCATTCAAAACAGCCCCCATAAACCGCAGCTGCTGGCGCTTTACCGGCGCGTGTACAAGGGCCAGGCCGTACCGGAAGATGAACGCTCGCTGGAACAGAACCAGCTCAAGCTGTTTGGGCTGGTGACGGTTAACAACGGCGTTTTGCAGATTCGCAACGATATTTATCGCCACGTATTTGACTTGCGTTGGATCGAGTCGAACACGCCGGTCGATTGGACGCGCCGGCTGGCGATTAGCTCGACCGTGCTGGCGATTTTAATGGTCATCGCGGTTGGCGTGGTGGTTTTTTGGCAGAATCGCCAGGATCGGGCCCAAAATTTAATCGATCAGTTCCGCAGCACGACCAATGCCAATGAACGCATCACCAGCTTGGCCGGTTTGTATGATCTGCCCGGTTTTGAAGACCAGGTGCAGCAGCTTTTCTATGACGATTTGACACCGGAGGAACGTTTGGCGCTGTTCGAGGAGGCCAACCTGCAAGAAGTCGGCCAGCAGCTTATTACGGTTATTCAGGGCCTGCACTCGGACCTTCAGAACAATGATCGAGACAATGCTTTGTTGAAAGCGATGCTTAAACCGCTAGAACAGTTGGATACGGACCCCAGGGCTGTTAACTTGAAGGTTGGCATCGAGCAATGGCTAAACGGGCGGGCGTTGTATAACCAAGATCAGTATCAGCAGGCCGTTGAGGAATATACGATAGGGATTCGGCTCAACGATCGGAACCCGGGGCTTTATTTCGACCGGGGTGTGGCCGAGGTGGCTCTGGGTAACTTTGAGGAAGCCATCAACGACTTTGAGATTGCGCTCAGTATCGATCAAAGCCGCAGCAACCGTATCGAGCAGGTGGTACTCAATGATCCGGAGCTATACGATACCGTCATCGCGCAGGGGACGGCCAATCCGGCGGTAGTGGCGCTGGTGCCGTCGCCCACGAGTACACCGACGCCAACCAACACCCCCACCAACACGGCTACGCCCACAGATACCGCCACAGCTACGCCAACGGCCACAGCCAGCCCGGTAATGGTCGTCACGCCCGAAAGGACGGTGGCATTTGCTCTAGGGCCAACACCAACGCCCATCATTCGCGTACTGCTGCCGACCGACACCCCGACGGCAACACCATCCCTAACACCCACACCGACGAATACGCCCCGACCGGCTCAGGTGGTTTACGTTCAAAGCAGCGGGCAAAATCATAATCTTGGTCTCGTGAATTCAATCGGGCAGCTTATTACCGACAATCTTCACGTTTTTGCCTCGGCCCCAACCTGGTCACCGAGTGGTAATGGTCTTGCCTTTTATGGCGAACCGGGCATCAATACATTGGGAGGGATTTATGCCGACGGCAGCGGCATTTGGGTGCTTAATGTCGTAAACGGTGAGCTTGTACAGATAGAAAAAGTTGATCACGTAAAAAATATGACCTGGGCACCCGACGGCGTCAAACTGGCCGCCGAGGTGGGGCCGGAGGGTGTTCCCCACCAAATTTACGTCTACGATACACGAGACGGCAAGGAGATTAGCCGCTTCCCCGGCGAGCAGCCGGGCTGGAGTCCCAACAGCCAGGAATTGGTGATCAAATCATGCAATCCTGAGTGTGGTTTATGGAAATTTGGCTTTGACGGCAGCGGCGGCGATTTCCTCACCCGCGACAGTACCGATAGTTATCCTAACTGGTCTTCTACAGGCGAATATATCGTCTTTACCTCACGTGCCCGCAGCGGGGATTGGGAAATTTACACGTTCCGCGTTTCGGATGGACGCATCAACCGCCTGACCAGCCGACCCGGCACCGATACCACCCCCATTTTTAGCCCCGACGGTCTGGAAATCTATTTCCGCACCGATGCGTTCGGTCAAGGCTGGCAAATCCGGGCGATGGCGGTCGATGGCGCCAATGAGCGCATCGTCCGTGATAATGTCGGCCCCAGTGATGATTGGGGGCTGGCCCGACCGGCGGTGAATTAGCGAACCCTTCTCAAATTGGACAAAAAATCTCATCAGGCTCACAATAGAGCGCATATTTTGTAAGTGATCAGCTCTCAGCGTTCAGGCATCAGCTTTTTTATAAGCCCACCGGACTTTGTAGCCCAAAGAATGGTCAATATAAAAAAATCAGAGGCCTAACCGCCGAAAGAGGAGATGCTTACGCTATTTCTTCTTTATCGTGAGTTTGTATGTCCCGAACGAAATCCAACATCGCAACCATTCCGCTTCTTTTGGTTGCGATTGCTTTTGCGCTCAATTTACACGGCCTGGCCGCCGACAGCTTTTGGGGCGATGAGATTCTGACCGCTGATTTCGCTACTAAACCTTTTGCCCAACTCATCGAGACCACGGCTGGTGATATCCATCCGCCGCTCTATTATTTGGTCGCCGGAGCGTTCACTCAAATCACCATCCCGCTAGGTAGCGACTCGAATCCCAGCCAAGTGACCGATTGGCTGTGGCGATTTCCGTCGGTGTTGGCCGTGGTTTTGACGGTGGTGGTGACGTACCGGCTGGCTTTGGTTGTGGAGAAGAAGGCAAAGGCTGAGGCTAAGGCTAAGATAAAAAACCAAAAATCCCCAACCTCCCTCCCCACTAGCCAACAAACCAACAAACTATCCAACCATCCAACCATCCAACCATCCAACCACCCAACCACTTTCGCCATAACGGCGATGCTGCTGCTGGCAGTGGCTCCGATTGTGATCAAGTATGGTCAAGAAGCGCGGATGCACGCGTTGTTTATGTTTTTTTCCGCCCTGGCAACCTGGCTCTTTTTTCGAGCGATGCAGCAGCCGCGCCGATGGTTGCGCTGGTTGGTTTTTGGCCTCGCTACTGCTGCCAATATCTACACAATGTACTTCGGCTTTCTCATTCTCACCGCTCAGGCCGTGTATCTTCTTTTCTCAATTCTCAATTCTCAATTCTCAATTCGCCCACGCATTATTGGCTTCAGCGCTTCTGTCATTATCGCTTTTCTGCTTTACTTGCCCTGGTGGCCGGTACTTTTTGGCATTTTGCGCCGTCGAGCTGCTGTGGGGGCCATCGAAGGGGGGGTCGGCAATCCGCTCGACTTTGTGACTGGGGTAGTGCAGGCGCTCGGCCCCACAGCGGGGCCGGTGGCCTGGATTTTTCTGGTGTTGTTTGGCGTTGGGCTTTTTTTTCTGGCGCGCCACGATGGGCCGCTGGCCGGCTTTGCCGCCGCGTGGCTGATTATCCCGGCAGCTCTGCCGATTGTACTGGGCGATCCCCGAGCATTGCAGTTTCGCTATGCTTTTGTACTGCCGATTTATTTGATGGTCGTCGCTTATGGGCTAATCGAAATTAGCCGGCTGCTTGCCCCGCGCTCGATCCCTCTGCGCTTAAGCGGCGTTCCGACTTACTTGATTTGGATTGTGAGCACGCTTTCTTTTCTAGCTGCGCTCCACGTTTTCGACCAGGTAAAACCCGACTGGCGCGATGCGGCAGCTTATCTCGATCAGCATACAGGCCCGGTCGATATCATCCTGATTGGCCCGCTGTGGGATGAAGGCCGTTTTATCGATTACTACTATCGCGGGCAGGCTCAACTTTTGACACCAGCGGCAATGGTGACTAATATTGAACGTCGCACGGAAGAATTACGGGCACACGGCGGACAGGTGTGGGCCGTTAACCGCTTTGCGCCAGAAGAGTCGGCGGCAATGAGAAATGTTTCCTTTCCAGGTGTGGTTATCTCTGAGCCAACTCTGCCCATTTATGAAGCACAGCCGCTAACCCAGGGAGCAATCAGCTTAGCCAGCCAGGCCGTCGATGCCGCTTATCCGTGGGCGGCTGAAGCGCAGCAGCAGGGCGTTCTTGACCCCGACCCCAGAACGGCTCGGGCGGCGGCGCTGCTGGCGTTGGGCGACACATTTATGGCCGCCGGTCAACCGCAAGCGGCCTTAGAACCTTATCAAATTGCGGTCGACATTTTTCCGGGCTGGGTCAACGGCTTTTTAGCCCTGGCCGAAGCCCATCAGGCGACAGGCAATGTTCCGGCGGCGGTTGAAGCCTACCGGCAAGCCGTCGCTTTTAATATGCAGTGGCAAGGCCCAGAGGCAAATGAAGCCATCACTTTATCACAATCCGGCCAATGGGAAACCGCTTTAGAAAAGTACCATCAAATTACAAAAAATTGAGGTTTAGGGAAATAGAGATTAGTTAGCTGGAGACTGGATACTAACTAAATTTTATTAATCTCCAGTCTCTAATCTCCAGTCTCCAATCTCTAATCTCTATCTCAAAAAAATGAGTAACCACGCATGAATCGTAAACAATGGACCAATATTCTTAAAATTGTGGTGAGCATTATTTTGCTTGCTCTTATTTTTATGACAATCGACGTCGGAGCGTTGTTTGCCACGATGCAAAATGCGCACCCTTCTTGGTTGGCGGCAGCGTTGGTTATGATGATTATTGGGGTGGTTATACGCGCCATCCGCTGGCAAATTCTGCTTAATGCTCTCGATGTTCGGGTGCCGATTGGCGAACTAACCGCCATTTATTTTATTGGCTTCCTTTTTAACAACTTGCTACCCAGCGGCCTGGGGGGCGATGCTATGCGCGTGGTTGAACTTAATCGGCACAGCCCCCGCATTTCAGACACCATCACCAGCGTGGTTGTCGACCGGTTTTTGGGGTTGTTCGCCTTACAAGCCATTGCCTTGGTTGCGCTGTTGACCAATTGGGGAACAGTACCGGATGGAGTGGCCTACTTTACCATCGCCATTTTCTTGGGAGGATTGATCGGTGGCATTTTGGTAATCAATACCCCGTTGTACACCTCGCTGCGCCGAAATATAGGGCTGTTTCGCAAAATAACGGATATTAAATTTATCGGCAATATTTTTGAGTCGTTTCAGCGCTATCCTTTGCCTGCTTTAGGTCAATCTTTTGTAGTGGCTATTATTTTCAACTTTATTCACATCATCATGTACGCCTTTATTGGCTTTGCTTTCGACGCGCCGGTGAGTGTGGCGCAGTACGCCGTCATCGTCCCCATTACCTCGCTGCTGCTTATCGTTCCGATCAGCTTTGCCGGACTTGGTGTTCGGGAAGAGTCGTTTCGCCAGTTGTATGGACAGATTGGCGTTAGCCCGGAAGTGGCCGTGGCGATGTCGCTGATGGTATACTTCATCGGCAATATTTGTACCGGACTTATCGGTGGTGTGATTTATCTATTGCGTGGGGCACAGAACGTTGTATCAGAAGAACGTGGGGCACAGAACATTGTATCAGAAGAACAATGAAAAGGTAATTGAAGAAAATTTAGAAGAACAGCTTGTCATGAGCAAGCCGGAACTAAGCATTATCTTACCAATTTACAATGAGGTTGAAAGTATTCCGCACCTTCTCGATGAATTGGTTCCGGCTTTGGAAGCTACCGGGCACACTTTTGAGGTCATCTGTATTGACGACGGCAGCCGAGACGGCAGCTATGCCGAACTTATGAAGCTGCGCCAGCAAGACGAGCGAATTCGAATTGTGCGCTTTCGACGCAATTTCGGCCAAACGGCAGCTTTTGCGGCCGGGTTCGATCGGGCGGAAGGTGCGATTGTCATCACCATGGATGCCGATCTGCAAAACGATCCTGCCGATATCCCTAAACTGCTGGCCAAAATCGATGAGGGCTATGATGTCGTTAGCGGCTGGCGAGTCGAACGTTGGCAAGAGGGTTTTGCCTCGCAGATTACCCGCAAACTACCGTCGATGACCGCTAACTGGCTTATTTCAACCGGAACGGGTGTTCATTTACATGATTACGGCTGTGCGTTAAAAGCTTATCGCCAGGACGTTGTCAAAGGCATTAATCTCTACGGCGATTTGCATCGCTTTATTCCGGCCATTGCCAGCTACTATGGCGTTACAGTGGCGGAGGTGCCGGTCAATTATCGCTCTCGCCAATTTGGCAGCAGCAAATACGGATTGGGACGCATTGTGCGCGTACTGCTTGATCTCTTGACTGTGCGGTTTCTGCTCAATTATTCAACCCGACCCATCCAAATCTTTGGTCTTATGGGCCTAGGTTCATTTGCTTTAGGCATTCTTATCGGTCTGTACCTGACCGTTTTAAAGTTTGTTTACAACATGGATTTGGCCGAACGCCCCATGTTGCTTCTGGCAGTCTTACTGGTAATGATTGGCGTTCAGTTTGTTACCATGGGGCTGCTGGGCGAACTGATCGTTCGCACTTATCACGAGAGCCAAAACAAACCTATTTATACGATTCGTGAAGAATTAGGTTAAATTTTCTATTTTGAGAGAGAGTTTTTATGTTACAACAAACCATCAAATCCATACAACCATTAGATCAAGAGGCCATGGCCCAAGCACAAGCCCGCCAAAACCAGTTAACAAAACCGGCCGGATCGCTCGGTCGCCTCGAAAGCTTATCCATACAAATAGCCGGCATGACCGGCCAACTTAATCCGTCGCTGACCAATCGAGCCGTTATTGTCGCAGCCGGTGATCACGGCGTCACGGCTGAAGGGGTCAGTGCTTTTCCCTCAGCAGTTACACCGCAGATGGTGCTCAATTTTCTTAACGAAGGCGCGGCTATCAACGTACTGGCTCAACAGGCCCACGCCCGCGTGCTCGTCCTTGATGCCGGCGTTGCCGCCGAACTGCCCGAGCACCCCAAACTCATTAACGCTAAAGTTGCCTTTGGCACCCAAAACTTTGCTGTCGGTCCGGCGATGACCCGCGAACAGGCCATTCAATCTATTGAGGCCGGCATCGCCGTGGTTACACAGGAATGCCAAAATGGGCTAAACCTGGTCGGCACCGGCGATATGGGCATCGGCAATACAACGCCCTCTAGCGCTATCTGCGCGCTGCTGACCCAAACCGACATCGCCGAAGTTACCGGACGTGGTACCGGCATCGACTACAGTGGTTGGGAACACAAGG
>JAGRBY010000010.1 GCA_020433835.1 Anaerolineae bacterium
GTTAGCTCAGTTGGCAGAGCAATTGCCTTTTAAGCAATGGGTCCTGGGTTCGAGTCCCAGACGGCTCATTTTTCATGTATTTTTGTTAAAATAAAGGTTAAGGACTTATGTATTCTCGGTGTGAAATTCTATTTCCTCATTCTCGGGTAAGTGGTTTGAAAAAGCTCAAGGGGGATGATTGGCGTGGTTTAACCGAGCGGGTAGCCTCATTACCAGAAACTGATGAAGATGCCCTGGCATTTTCACATATGATGATCAAACTGTGTGATTGCTTAAATTGTGATTTAGGCAGTTATAAAGCGGCTCTTGGTTGCTCGGCTTGCTCACAGCGAACGATTAATGCGCTGCGGGATACGGATAAGCAGTTATTACGGCGTTTTGATAAATCTAAGAAAGAAGTATTGTCTTATCTGGATGAGACAGAAGGTATTCATCAGCAGGCTGCTTAACATTTCGCTTTCTTAGTTAGCAACACAGTAAAAACCAACAATTTCTAAAACCTCACCAATTTGGTGAGGTTTTTTTATACGTATATTTTGGTCGAAATTGTTTCACGCATCCGTCCAGGTCAATAAGATATTCACAATTCTGCGAGCTGCTTGTCCATCACCATAAATATGGGTAACTTTAGACATTCTTTTATATAAACTTTCGTTGTTCAAAAGTTGCTTCACTTCACACAAAATTTCCGTTTTGTTGGTACCAATAATTCGAGCTACACCCGCTTCTGCCGCTTCCGGGCGATCGGTCTCGGTGCGTAAAACGAGAACAGGAATACCTAAGCTGGGTGCTTCTTCTTGAATACCACCCGAGTCTGTTAGGATGAGATAGCAGCGGCGCATGAGGTGTGTTAATGATACATAATCTAACGGTTTAATTAGTGAGACGTTGGGTGTCTGGCTGAGTACTCTTTGTACTGTCGTTGTTACCTGTGGATTGGGATGGACAGGTAGGACAAAATGGCTGTCTTGGACGGTGTGCGCTAACTCGCGGACGGCCAGGCAGATGTTGTGCAGCGGTTCGCCAAAATTCTCGCGGCGATGGGTGGTGACCAGGATAAGACGCCGATCCTGAGGAATAGTTGTTAGCGAACCATTTGGCCGGTGATTATGGTTGGATATGGTTTCCAGCAAAGCGTCGATAACGGTATTGCCGGTAATGTGGATAGTTTTGGCCGGAAGCCCTTCCTGGAGAAGATTCTGTTCTGTTGTTTTTGTCGGGGTGAAATGAAGTGTTGCAAGCTGATCGATCATGCGACGGTTGATCTCTTCGGGAAAGGGTTGGTGTCGATTGCCACTGCGCAATCCGGCTTCGACGTGCCCCACTTTTATTTTTTGATAAAAAGCGGCCAATGCTCCGGCCAGAGCTGTGGTGGTATCACCCTGAACCAGGACCCAATCGGGTCTTTCTTGGCTTAAAATTTTGTCTAATGCTTCAAGGATGGCCGAAGTTAGATAGGCCAAGGTTTGTTGAGAACGCATTAAATTGAGATCGTAATCGGGCTTAATATTGAACCAGGCCAACATTGGGTTCAGCAGATCGCGATGTTGGCCGGTGACGCACACAAGAGAGCGCACGCATTCAGGGTGCTGCTGAAGCTGGCGAATAACAGGAGCCAGTTTGATGGCCTCCGGGCGGGTGCCTATGATCGTTAATATGGTCAGCATTGTTCTCTCAGGTGTGCTTGTGGGGAATCCAGCGTCCCCATTTACTTTCAAAATAGGCCTGGTTTGTCTGCCATAGGTGATGATATTCGCCGCTGGCCATCAGCTTTTTGAAGGCGGCCTGACCAAAATGGTGAACAAATGTGTCGCGAGCGCAGACAATACGATACCCTTTGGCCCGCACACGATAGCTGTAATCATCATCCTCAAACATGCCGATGCCAAACTGCTCATCCAGCCAACCGATTGCTTCAAAAACATCACGGCGCAGCCCCACACAGAACATCGCCAGTACGTGAATGTCAAAGCATTGACCCTGGTGAGCCAGCATATGTTTGGCGGCAAAACGGGCCATGTGCTGTAAATGCACGTAGGGGACCTCTATTTTGGCCTCGTTGCCGATAAAATTGGTAACCGGCCCAACTAATCCTATCTGCGGGTCACGCAGATGGGCTAACAATGACACCAACCAGCCTTTAGGAACGACGGTGTCGCTGTTTAACAGAACCAATCGTTCGCCAGCAGCTTGTTTTAGCCCCTGGTTGTTGGCGGCTGCAAAACCTCTGTTTTCCGAGTTTAGGATGACGCTGACATGGGTGAAGCGGCGGGTTAAGTAACGCAGATAATTTCGGGTGCCATCGGTTGAATGGTTATCGACAATAATAATTTCATAGCGAGGATAGGTAGTGTTGCGGATGATGCTTTCGAGACAAAGCTGAGTCAGCTTGAGGTTGTTATAGGTGACTATAATGATGCTGGCTGGGGGAAATAACTGTCGGACGAGCATATCAAATTGCGTGTATCGGCTATGCCAGTTGTTGGTGCGTGCCAGCGTGATGCGGTTGTGCATCAACGCTAAATCGGTTTCGGCTAATGCGTGCTCAAGTTGGGTTAAAAACGTTTTTGGGCTATCGGCCAAATAGAGATGATCGGCGTAAATTTGTATCTCATGGAGTGGCACGGCTACTGTTGGTTTTCCGCAGCTAAAATATTCATACAGTTTAACAGGATCGACAGCATGGGTCACGGCATTAAGCTTAAAGGGAAGGATGCAGACATCAAACTGATACAAGTAGCGCGGCATATCTTGGTAGGGCTGCCGCCCCAACAAATGAACATTAGGGAGGGCTTCGAGATGCTCAAGCGGCTCGACAAATCTGTCGCCAATGAGGACGAAGTTCCACGTTGGCCGCTGGGTAGCGAGATAATAGATAAGCTCGAAGTCAACCCACTCGGCCAAAGCACCATAGTAACCGATAATCGGGTGGGCTAACGCCTTCAAAAGGATGTTAGGTTGCGTGTGCGCCTCAAAAAAATCGAAATCAACTCCGTTTCTGACCAAATGGCATTGCCGGGCCTGAGCGAGCCATTTTTCTTTCAGTAAGGCAGCGGTGACAACTGTGGCGTCGCTTTCGCAGACAAGCTGCTTTTCCTGCTCGAGAATGGCCGGGCCGATATTAGGGAAATCGGCCCATTCATCCATGCAGTTGTAAATTATCGGCCAGTGCCACTGTTTGCGTAGGGTCAGCGCCAGCGGAGTCCAGTAGGCCAAATCGACGATAATAGCGGCGGCGTGGATATGAAATTGGCGTTTTAGCTGCTCAATAGAGGCAAGAAAGTGCGTTGCTTGGATTTCTGACAAGGGATCGTGGTAAAAATTAAGGGGGCCATGGCCTTGAAGCTGGATCTCAAACACATTGGGAGCGACCGGATTGGCTTGAAAACCTTTTGGATGGCCTAACTTTACAAATTGGGAGGCTATAACATAAAATACACGCTGTCCGTTGCGTCCAAATTGAGTCATCAACTGTTGGGGGCGCTGGTACCGACTTTCCCATTCGATGTTCGCCAGACAGACAATATCGTACGAACCCGTTGTTATATCGGGGCCGGTAAGCTGTTTCTGTTCCAGCGGCAAATTGGGCCGAACGAGCATCCATTGCAGTTTGCGCCGAACGCTTTGTTCGGAACGGCGCAGTTTGAGCATTTGATTACGCCCGGCAATAACAAACGAACCGCCACACTGCCTTCGTAACACTTGAATGAGCTTTTTGAAGAACACAAACCCCTCTCCTTAGTGTTGAGGCAGGGCACAGCAAACCATCAACATTTTGTCGGTTGGTTCCTCTCCGTAACTTTGGCACGTATTCAATTAGGGGGTATATATACTATTATGGAAATCCGTTTTAGGCAAAGATGGCTTTAGCAGTGAACTTGTACGGTTGGTTAGCCCGAAATTCCCTCATAAGCAATCAGTTTCATCGTCTGCCGTATCGGTGGCAGCTTTATTGTATTTTGCAATATTGGAATGTGCTGTACCATCGGCGCAAGCGTGGCTGGTATTGGTGTGACAACCAACTATCGAGTTTTCCGTGTTGGGGCGGGCAGCGCAAAGGGCGGGTTAGCGTTGTGTTGCCGGTTTATAATCATGCTGCCACGGTGGCCCAAGCTATCGAAAGTGTTTTGCAGCAGGGCTATCCCGATATCGAGTTGATTGTTGTCAATGATGGCTCAACCGATGAAACGTCGGATATTTTGGCTGATTATGAGAACCGCAGGGAGGTGACGGTTATTAACCAATCTAACTGTCGGCTGCCGACGGCGCTGAATCGCGGTTTCCGGGCTGCGACCGGCGAGTTTTTAACGTGGACATCGGCGGATAACCTGATGCACCCTCATCAGCTTGAGCAGTTGGTTAGTTATCTACAGGACCATCGCGATGTGGCGGTTGTCTATGCCGATTTTGCGCTAATCGATGAAGATGCTCAGCCGGTGCGCAGTGCGGCGGCCTGTTTAATGCGTGGTGAGGCCGGTACGCCGGTTGTTCGTCCTCGGCGGGAAGCGGATCGCTTGAATATCGGTTACGAGTGTGTGGTTGGCCCGTGCTTTCTGTATCGAAGTTTTTTACCTCGATTGATTGGACCATACAATCCTCAACTCGAAGGTTCGGAGGATTTTGACTATTGGATTCGGATTCACAATTTTTTCCCTGTTCGCCATCTCGGCAGCCGCGAGCCACTCTATCAATACCGGCTAGCGGGTGACCGGATGAGCGTTCGCTTGAAAGATCGTGTCCGAACGCTGCGACGCTGGTTGATGGAGCGGGAGCAGCAGTTTCAACAGCGGCTGACATTGCCCGTTTTGGTAGCCGTCGATGCGATATCGATGGACAAATTAGCTCCGATTAGCGGACGCGATAACCGTTTACCCCGACTGACTTTCTATCGTATTGATGCGCAATCAAGTTCGTTCGATATGTTACCACAGGCATTTCTTTTAGAAGCAACCCTCGCTAACATGCCAATTATCAAGGCCATTAAGCCGTCTCTATCTCAGCCGCTCATTCTTTGGTGTAATACTCCGATCCAGGATGATCGGTTATCTGATATTGCAGCCCAGGCGGATTTGTTAATCATCGTCAGTTGTGACCAATCATCCTCTCTGTCGAACAGCCTCAGGGCTGCTTCTATACGTGATATGTACGAACTGGTGCGTATTTTTATCGGCTCTGTAATCAATGCAACGATGTTGCCGTGGCCGGTATGAACATTTTGCTGCTGCGCCCCATCTTTGAGCCGGGCGGCGCTACGCGAGCCATTGTGCAGTTAGCTCGCGGCTTGGTGGCTCGGGGGCATACGGTGTCTTTAGCCGCCCACCGGTGGGACTGGCTGGCCGATAGCTCCATTGCCGCTATGCCGGTCGATTATGTGCCGTTTCATCCCTCTACCCCCGCATCCTTGATTCAATCGATAACCGCGCTGCGGCGGATTGTTCGCCGACGTAAGATCGATCTCATGCATAGCCATCATCGCTTTACCAGTGTCAGCGCCCAGGTTGTGTCGACGCTGAGTGGCGTGCCGGTTGTTTCAACTGTCCATGAGTTTCGTTTTAACCAGCTTTGGCTGACGCGCTTTGGCTTGCGTGGGCAGGTGGCCACATATTCACAGGCGCTTAAAGATCACTTGGTTCAGCACTATCGTATTCCGGCCCAGTGCATTCAAGTGCAGTCGATGGGTATCGATCTGGCAGCATACCCCTCTGTTGTCCGTCAAAAGGTTGAGTCGCCCGTTCCCGTTATCGGTTGTTTGGCGCGATTGGTGGATGGCAAGGGAATGGATGTTCTCATTCGGGCGTTGGCCGAAGTGAGGCGAATGTGGAGCGATCCGTTTGTGTGCCGAATTATCGGCGATGGCCCGCTGCGTCCCGTACTTGAGGAATTGGTTGTTACGTTAGAGTTAGCGAACTATGTTCAGTTTATCGGCTGGCAGGATGATATTCTGAGTTCGATTGCACAAACCAATTTTTTGGTGCTGCCATCGCTGCAAGAAGGATTAGGTCTGGTTATTTTAGAAGGCTGGCTACTGGCCAAACCGACTGTTGGGAGTAATGTTGGGGGTATCCCGGAGTTGATACAGCATCAGCACAATGGCCTACTGGTTCCTCCCGGTGATGCAGTTGCATTGGCGGAGGCAATCATTGCTCTGCTTCAGCATCCAGACCAAGTTAAAAGGCTTGGGCAAGCAGGCTGGGAAACCGTGCAGAGATGCAATACGCTTGATACGATGATCGACCAAACGGAGCAACTTTATCGCGCAGTGCTTGATTAAAAGCTAAAAACAGATAGTTTCCGTAACGCCGAAGATGGAGATGAGGAGATTAGGTGATAAGGAGATTCTAACGGTCAATCTTCTTATCTTTTGTTAGACCGCTTGAAATTTTCTTTGCTCCAGGCACCGACGCTCCAGTACGCTGTTGCCAATTTCCACCAGCGTGTGGCTCGAATATCGTTCAGGGCCTGGTTTAGGGTTGTGACCTGTTCGTAGAGATGATGGGTTAGTCGCTCTTGTTCTTGCAGGCGACCAAGCAATTCTTGGTGTGATAAATCAACAGGGGCTAGCTCAGGCTTAAGCGGTGTTGGTCGCCAATCGGGGGCGTGGTGCGGCTGTTGAACCCATTGTCTAAGAGGCATTGTGGTTTGCTCAAAGGTCAGTTGGCTGAAGAAGTAGTCTCTGGCGCGTTGGCCACAGGCTTTAAGTTCATCCCGATGGTCGGCTAAATAGAGGAGGCGTTCGCAGAGAGCGTCGGGATCATTGAGCGGGATGGTGTAGCAAATCTTTTCGCGAGTCATAATCTGCGTCAATTCACAGATGTTGGTGGTTAGGGTTGGCAGCGCAGCTTTGGTCCAGTCGTAAATGCGTGTCCGCGTGCCGAGAACACCTTCCAGGGTATCTTTATCGACATTGACCCCCACATCGGCTTCCAGAAAATAGTTGGGCACATCTTCTCTGGGTACCCAGTCGCAAAGATGAAATCGATGACGGTAGGGAGAATTTTTTACACGAGATTGAAATTGAGGATATGTTACCTCATCGTGGCCTTTGATTGCGCCGCCGGTTGAAACAAAGATAATACTCGGATGGTGGGCCATCGCCATCTCAAGGCCGGTGAAGAGGGTGTCGATGTCGGCCCAGGTGTTGTAGCCGCCGCTCCACAGCACTACAAAGTCGGTATCGGTGGCTTTATAGCCGCGAATAACCGGCTTGGTGGGGTGATAAACTACCGGATCGACAGCGTTGGGGATAGTATGGACAAAGGTATAACCGGCGGTTTTTTTGTTCAACCTTTTCAGTAAGCCCAATTCGCCCAAAGTAGCGTATCGCTGCGGCTGGCCTGAGGTCGAGAAAATATCGGCTCGCTGTACCACGCGTTTTTCGTAGGCCAAGAAATGGTCGAGGTAATGATCATCGTCAAAGGCGTGGGCTGCCGATTGGGCCTCGGTCATGAGGTGGCCGTTTAAGTCGGCCCATAAGGGGCACTCGGTGTGCAAGCCGGCGGCAATGTAGGAAGGAAAACTGTTGGCGGCGACGATGCAATCGGGTTGAATTTCATTGTGGATAGTTTGGACAAAGTCGGTGCCTTCGAATAGTGCGTTATCGACCGAGTAGTAGGTGAAGTTGCTGTTTACCGTTTTTTCGACGGGTTTTGTGCCGGCTGGATATTGGTACAGCAGCCGGCTGGCCACCAGGCAAACTTCATGGCCATCTTTCAGTAGCGGCTCGGTGAGCTGCCAGGTTCTAAGACCGACGCTGTAGGTTTTTAACTGGTTTTCAAAGGGTAAAGGACAGCCACCGAGGATTAAAATTCTTTTTTGATTCCTATCCGATATCATGGTGTTTATCTCCCGTTTAAGCAGTTGAGGCGCGGTTGGGGCGAGAGATGACAACTTCGGTGCGGAGGAGGGTATCTCAACCCGATTATTGTTTGGTGACAGCGCACGTTTTGACCCTGATATAGGCTGGCCTGTAGGCTGGTATCGACGACGTGCGGTTAAAGTGGCCGGCAGGGTGAAGAGATTATAAAGATAAGCTTTAAGCAACGGTAGGTTATTGCCCGGCGGTTTGTGATAACGCAGCCAGTCTAGCTCGAACTTGGCGAACTTTTGCTTAAGGTCAGGCCAGTTGAAATTTTTTATGACAAAGCGAAGGCGATTTTTGTGATAGCGATAGAGGTAAGCAGAACTGATACCGCCTGACGAAACGGTTTCATGGTGGACGACTGTGGCGCTGGGAACATAAATTACGCGGAAGCCCATGCGCCTGGCGCTAAAACAGAGATCAGCTTCTTCATAGTAGGCCGGATAGTAGCCGGGGTCGAGCAGGCCGCAGTAATCGATAACCTGCCGAGTTACGGCCAGCGCTGCGCCGGTGACGTATTCAACATCGTGTAGTTGATCATACTGGCCGTGGTCCGGTTCATCGCGCCCTACGTGGCCCGATAGGGCATTGGGTAACAGGTAGGCTCCGGCGTGCTGTAAGGTTTGCCCATCGGCATTATAAATTTTGCAGCCGGCGATGCCGATAGTGGGGTCGTTTTGTATGGTGTTGACTAATTCAGTGAGCCACCGAGTATCTACGACCGTATCTTGATTGAGCAGCACCATAACATCGCCCTGGGCTGCTTTTAGCCCAACGTTGTTGCCGCCGCCGAAACCTAAATTGCGCGGGTTTTGAATGAGCTGTATATGGGGATAATACTGCCGGATAAGCGCGACTGAACCATCGGTTGAGGCATTATCGACGGCAATGGTTTCAAAGTTGGGATAGGTTAGACGTGCGATCGACTCCAGACAGGCCGGTAAGTAGTCTTGGCCGTTATAAACCAAGATGATGATGGTGACCAACGGTGGTAACTCGGTCATCGTCTTACTCCTTGGGCGAATGACTTGAGAATATCTTGGTTAACTGTTTTAATTGCTGACTTGTTTTGTAGGCGCGTGATTCTTGAATGAGATGAAGCTGCTGGCGAAGCTGAGCCAGTTCGGTTTCGCGATCTTGGATGGATTTTTCGAGAGAGCGGGCATAATCTCGGGCATCGTGGTAAACATCTTGCAGTTTTTGGTAGCTGTGGATGTGTTCTTGGAGCTGAGCTTGAAGCGTAACTATCTTCTGAGCTTTATTTTCGAAGGCAGATGAGAGAGCAGTCAGTTCAGCATCTTTATGGTGCAAGGCCGCCTCTAGTGAATGGGCGTAATCTTTAGCTTCATCATACACACCTTGTAGAGTGTAATGGATTTGCATCTGTTCTTGAAGCTGGGTTTGGAGTTCGGCCATTTCCTGGATTTTACTATCAAGCACAGTTGTAAGTGAGTCGCGCTCGGCTTTACTAGCTTTGATCTGTGCCTCTAAACTATGCATAGTTTTTTGAGCATCGTTATACAGGGATTGTAGCGATTCGTGAGCTTGAGTTTGGTGATCTAGCTGAGAAAGCAGCGTAGCTATCTCATCTGTTTTGGTGGTGAGAGTTGCGGCGAGCAAGGCCTGTTCTGTTTTGGTGGTGTGGAGTGCGGCTGCTAGATCTTTTGCGTGATTGTTGCTGTCGATGAGCGATTGTTCTAAAACGGCCTGTTTTTGGGAAAGGCTTTGGGTTTGCGATCTGCGGTGGGTGAGTTCATCCATCACCGGTTTCAACTCAAGCCAATTTAGCGCGATGCCTAGCAGGCGATCATCATCATTACTTGGGTCGAGGGCACACGGTTTCATCGTCTGATCGACTTGGAATTCAAGCTGCGTGTAACTTTCTTCGCCAGGATAATTGATTGGTGACAGGCAGCCTTCAAAAATTGTAGTTTCCCCGTCCGGGTAATGTATTAAAGCAACCTGCTCTCCATTTACGGTTAATCGAAGATTGTTTAGCAAATCGGGGTTAATGGCCGAGATAACGGAAAATTTAATGTGAGTCACTGTGTCGATTGTCAACGGAAAGTCCAGGGTAGAGCAGGTTTCCGGCCCGGTCCAGCGATAGATACCCCGCGAGTTGTGAACCTCTGGTAGGTGCCAGCCTGTGCCGGAGATAGCCTGATCGAAGGTGAGCGAAATCGTTGAGGTAGCGGTATAACGGGCCTTGAAGCGGCGGCGGTAATGGTGTTGCAGCAGTTCGAAGACAACCTCAGTAGGCAGCGGCAGCGATAGGTGGGTGTGAGCCGGTTGGCCGTAGCCTTCTAGTAGATCGTGGCACATGTGATTGAATCGCTCCTCGAAAAGCTGTTGAGCGTAAGCATATAGCTCGATATCGAGCCGGTTGTATTCGAGAATTTTATCCAGGGTTTGAGGGGCAAGTTGATTGCCATGTAGTCTGGTTGGAGCCGCATTGAGCCAGGGGGCAGTCTGGTGCGGTGGCCAGCCAAAGGTATAGGCCAGCAGAAAAAGCGAGTCTTGAAAGCGTTCGGTTAAGCCGAGAAAAGTAAATTGGCTCAATCGTTTTTTTGCCAGATTCAGGTCGGCATGCGGTTTTGAATTTGCGGTTTTTAAGGGGAGTTGAGGATTATCATTCTCAAAGTCAAACCTAGCCCCGATGAGCTGGGTTTCATAGTTTTGGTAGTTGGGTTTGTGTACCATCTCTGAAGTAAAGACAAATTCGTCTAGTGAGATGGTTTCGAATTCGTCCACTTCTTGGCGAGTGAGGCCTAGATGGTACTTTAAGAATTGATTAGGGGATCGTTGCATGTAAGAAAACTGGGAAAGAAATCGTTCAAGCGGTGTTCGAAGCAGGGTCAGGAACTGAGTTGATCCTACAAGGAAGTTGTCCACGAAATCGAAATAAATATGCCCCCGGTAGTAAGAAAAAGTGTTAAAGAAACCGGGGGGAAGTTGCGTTAGTTGAGGCGTATAGAGGAATGGGGCAATCTTCTGTCTGTCAAACTGTTGTTGAATGATCGAGTCGAGCGTTACTCCCCCTGTTTTGGGAATGTGAAGTAGACAGAGCCGATCTTGGATGGTAATTTCATGCTCTATTTTATGTTCGAACATAGAGAAGCCCAATCATCAAACCTTGAACTAGTCAGCCTGTGTAACTTCTTCTAACAGGCTGATTTTTAACCCACATACCGCAACGCCTAACCGCCTGTCGTCGTCGTGAGCCGCATCAAGCTGGCTCGGCGCGATGGTTTTTGCCACTTCAAACACTAGACGGCAGACTGGATGGCGGGAAATTACCGCTTTGGGAATAACCCCCCTGAAATTGTAAGAGCTATCGTCTTTTTGTTCCATTGCTAATCCAATGGGCTGTTCATTAACTAGGAGTTTCAAACTTTCTAACACTTCTTGAGACACAGCGGCAGCGATTGAGAGAGTAATGTACAAATCAGCGTTGTCGTCGAGTACAAAATCCACGGTTGAGTACCTCTGTGGACCACTCCAACGATAGGGGCCAAATTTGGGATGGTACTCTGGCAGATGCCAGCCGCGGCCTGGTATGGCTTGATCAAATCGGTAATTAATATTCTGAGTTGGATTTGTGCGCCGTCTGTATCGCCAGAGGTAATGCTTTTCCAATAAATCGACCAAGGTGTGTTGAGATAAGGGGAGGGTCAGGTGAGCGTGTTCAGGCTGGCCGTAGCGGGCCAATAGGTCATGTTGCATGGTTTCATAGCGGTTTTGAAAAAGCTGTTGAGCGTAAGTATAAAGCTGTAGATCGAGTTGGTTTTCGGCTCGGATTTGCTGAATAGTCTCTGGTTGCAGATCACGCTGGCGTGGACGAGAGGGGGCCACATTGAGCTTTTTGTATGCAACTTGCAGAGGTAGGCCAAAAGTAAAGGATAACAGGAACATAGAATCTTGAAATCGTTCGGTCAAGCCAAAAAAAGTTGTACTCAATAGTCGCTGTTTTGCTATGGTAAGTAGATGATCTGGTTCAATGTTTAGCTCTTGTTCGAGCAGGAACGGGATAATAGAGTTGTGTTTTGCAAAGCGCACTAGTAGCTCTCGAAAATCCTTAAATGCATAGTGGGCGGCGAGCATTCTCGTTTGGCGGTTGCGTATATGCGCCTTAAGCGGCACAAGATAAAAAAGAGAGTTGTTGAAAAACTTTGGTAAGCTCATTTTAGCGATAGTTTTTAGTTGTTTGGCATAATCGGGATCATGAGGAAATGTTTCTTGCGGATTTCGCTGCAAATGAGCAAAAGCTGAAATATATCGTTCTATGGGATCACGTAACATTGTCAAGCACACAAAGTTGATTGGTAGCAATTTTGTCATAATGTCATAAGCTACATGACTATGAAGGCAGGAGTAGCGATCAAAATCAGCAAGTTTCACACGAGGAAGATCACGAGGATACAACAGTGGGGCGACTTTAGCCTGCCCAAATTGTTGCTCAAGAAGAGTAACCAGCGTGATACCTCCAGTTTTGGGGATGTGCAGAAAGAGCACTTTATCCGTTGGTTTTAGATCAATTTCTAAATCTGATGTCTTGTGTATTTGATTGACTCCCAATCTGTCTGCCGGTTGGGGCATTAAACTGTTTTTGTAAGAAAGTCTCTCATTTAACCAATTATCCATAAGCATTCTTCTTGAAGAATATCTACTTGAAGATTATCTTGACTGACCAAAATGTGCATGATATTTTTCTAATAACTCGGCTAGTACATCAACAGATAGCGGATAGGCCAAATGAGCATGTCTGCGGCTGCCGTGGCTTTCTAACAAGTGATGAGTCATGTGCTGCATATGATCTTCAAATAACTGTTCAGCATAGATATACAGTTCCTCATCAAGTTGATTCAATTGCCTGATGCTCTCTAGGGTTTCGGGGGCGATGTCTCGCTGAGTAGGTCTGTTAGCCGTGATATTTAGCCGGCTAGTGTTCAATAGTGGGGGCCAGCCGAAATGATATGATAATAGTAACAGTGTTTCCTGAAATCGCTCGGCCAGACCGACAATTTCAAATTGAGCCAATCTTTCCTTCCCTAAGTCAATATTTAATGAAGTTTTCATCTTGAGTACGGTGACCTTTTTTATCCATTCCTCAACGGTGTCCCATTGATTTACTGTAAGGGCAATCCATTTTGCTTGATAGTTAGAGATTTCTAAAGTTAGATGGAAATTTGTTAAATGTACGAACTGGGCTAACGGTGTTTCTATAAATTTTTTGACAAAGTCTGGTCGGGCATTGATAACCTCTGGTTTTTGCTTCCAGTAGTAAAAATGAGATAAGTATCTCTCAATTGGGTTTCTTAAAACAGTCACGAAACTGGTCGTTTTTGGTAACAATCGCTCTACAACTTCATAATGAAAATGCCCTCGTACAAAGCGATATTTACGCAACTGTTCTGGTGTTACGTTTGTTAATTCAAGTGGGTAATAAAATGGACAAATTTCCTTTTCTTCAAAATGTTGTGCAAGAAGAGATATTAAAGTTGTTCCTGCTGCTTTAGGAATATGTAAAAAGAACATTTGCTCTTTAGGCTGTAGAGGTTTTGGAGCGTAGCCTATTTGCTTCCAAGCCTGATGTGGATGTGAAGTTGCTCCTGAACATTCTGAAAAATTTTTAGCATCTTTACCTGAGTGATTCTCTGATTCTTCGGAGTTTTTAGAGGCTAGAATGAATGCATCGTGATGTATGCCCAATTGTATAGCCATATCATCTACCAAAAGAACGAGATTAATGAGCAGGTCATCTTCATCTTCAGAAAGATTTTGTAAAATGTAACCAAGAACTAAACGAGCAATATTAGCGCTGAGGGTGGTGATTTCGGCTTGAGGAAAATGGGATTGTATTGCGGGAATAATATTTTCGCTGTCTACAGCCTCAGTGGGATCATCCGCGATGATGCGTTTCAAGGCTACGCGTTGTTGATGTCTTGGTAATAATTTTTGTGGGTCTTCTGGATTTTTCAAGAGATGATCCGGCAATGTTTCTAATATTCTGTTTGCGATAGAAAGATTAGTATCGCTAAACTGGAAACGATTTGGCCCTACGTACTCATATGCACTAAAGATGCCTCCTACCTTTAGAATGTTTTTACTAAATTCTACAGCTTTACTTACATCAAGCATATGGTGTAGAGAATGGTGCCAATAGACCAAATCATAATCATTAGAAATAGGATAAGTAAAAACATCGCCAAGATGAAAGGTTACCCGATCTTGTAATCCCCATTGTTTGGCAATCGATTTGCCGCGTTTGATCGCTACTTCCGATATCTCAAATAAATCGAAATGGGTTACGATGCCATGGCGAACAAGATACATCTCACTTTCTCCTGTCCCACATCCTACAGATATAGCTTTGCTATACATTTGATCAGGTCGGGCATTGCTTAATCGATAGGCAATTGCATCAATCACGCTGCCCTTAAAGTCTGGTATGTTTGCCAACCGGCTACTAAGCCGTAATTGGCTCCGTTGTAGTCGTCTCCAACTTACCCGTTTGCGTGAGTATTGATCATTCCATTTTTCTGCGGCACGTTGAATTTCTTTTTTCATCTCATTTTATATAGGCACTCTGGCTGAATGACTCTGGAAAACGTTGGACAATTGTAGATGCCAGCATTTTGGCTACTAGGGTATGCGTTTCAATATTGAAATGCCCTTCTAAATATGGTTGCACCACGTTATGATTACCTTCAAAGGAGTCAATTAGCCGAATAACCGGTACATCATATGGCTGAACATAGGCTTGAATTCTATCTTCGGCATACTTGGGATCAATTGGATAAGGTAAATCTTGTTTCCATTGAGAGATAAAAGGAGACAACTGCTGAGTATGAGGTACAACCAAAATTAAAGTTTTAGAACGATTGTCTTGGGCTGTTTTTATGATTTGAGATATAGCTTGTTCTGTTGCCTGCCAACCCTCTTTTACAATGTCTAATTGGTGTTCTGGTGGGGTAAAGGTGTTGAATAGATAATAGTAGAAGTAAAACTTGTCATAACCTGTAGTGAGTTCATCTGTTGGTACTTGTTGTTTAATAAACGCCATTCTGTCGTCAATGGTTAGAAAATAATGTTCATTACCCCACGTTCCTATATATTGATTCACCATCAAAAAGCTAAATCTCAAGAGGACTGATTGTTTTCGAAGTCTATTGGTTACGGGATTAACATAGGTAATTGTTTGAAAGTTATTTTCTGGGTCAAGATAAGGCCGGTAAGCGTCTTGATTGCTGGCTGTATTTGCTCCAGTAAGACTGTTATTGAGAATGTCATTGAATGGAAAAACTTGTAATATGATTAGATCAGGATGGTACGGTATCCCGAATTGTTGCAAAGTTATCAACTCTTGTACAGTTCCGTAATCGCCCAATCCAAAATTATGAAATTCCCAATAGTCTCTGCTCTGTTGGTTTAGTATCTCTTTTAGCTTAAACCAATAAGTTTGTTGAAGATCAACCTGCGCTGCTTCAGAGAAAGAATCGCCAATAATAACAATTCGACGAATTTTTATAGGCTCTTGATTGGGAACGTTTCTAAGTTGCTCATACGAGTGTTCCACATCTCTAAAACCTAGACTATTTGTCTCATAACGAACCAGGTAACTTTGGTTGATACTTCGATGCAAAACGGTATTCGGTCTACTTGTCCAGCCTAAATCTGGATGGTATGCCTTCAAGCTAGACGAATAGAAAGGAGGATCAATCAGCCGCAAGGCCATCTCGCTGATTCCCAGAAAAACCACCAAACTGATAATTAGGAGCAGAATATTAAGTGAATACTTTTTTATAAATAACATCAAACTACCCGAGTCGGAAATAAACACGCTTAGTTGTTGTTGGAGACGGGAATGACTTGATCAAAAGTGTCGGATTTGAGGATGGTTTGAGCGATAAATTCTGCCATAATAGGACGCAGATAAACGCTGATTTTCACAGATTTTTTATTTTTTATCAACGTTACTCGGCGAAAATCTGCGTCCCGTATTTCGCCACGCTTATTGGGCAACAACTCTATTATAGAGTTGATTAGGCAACATATGGAGCCTGTATAGGTTTAATTTCTGCCGTAGTTGAAGCGCGTTTAACAGAATCGAGGTCGACCGTCACCCAACAGTCTCCCGGCAAATCGCAAATGCCATAATGCAGCAACTCAAGCCCTTCTCGCCGCCGAGTGACAGTGAATGGAGCGAATTTATCCAGATGCACCAGATGGTTCGTTTGCGGCCTCATAGCCTCCACCGATAGTGACTCTGTCGACTCTTTAGGTTGGCTGGTCAACGTAGCCAGGTTGACCTTAAGCGCATACTCCCCCGGCATTAAATCGAGTTTTACTTTTTGAACATAGCGCAGCCGGCTACCCGTCGTCATTCGTGCCTCAGGTTCAGTTGCAATTTGCTGCAACGTTGATTTGCTGTGTATTAACACGTTGCGCTCGTTGACAATAGAATAGGTGTTCACCGGAACGCCTACCCCATCGACTAAAAGCTCGAACTCGGCGAACAGGTAGAGCCACTCGCCCTGTTCAAATAATCGGGCGGCCTGCCCTTGCTCGTTACATACAGCAACAGCCAGACAACGAGCGAGCTTGCCGCCGCCGATAGTTGCATGCGTGAGATCAATCAATACATCATCGTCAGGCCAAGAAGGAGAAGGTGATAGGTTGGTTGAATGGGAAAGGTCTGAAGGAGGTGTTTTTTGAGTACCGTTCGGTGAAACGAGTTCATTTTGTTTTTGCAAAACGGCGGCCTTATTTCTCGATAGGCGAGCATAATGATCAACCGCCTCTCCCGAATTCCCTAAGAATTTTACCTGTCCTTGGTCTAACACCATTGTTCGATGGCAATATTGCTGCACAGTCGTCATGCTGTGCGTCACCAAAATAATGGAAGTATTCATGGCGACGAGTTGATCGAGCCGGTCGTAACACTTCTGCTTAAAGAAAATATCGCCGACGGACAAGATCTCATCCAAGATCAAGACATCGCACTCTAAAAAAGCAAACAACGCAAAGCCCAGTCTGGCCCGCATACCCGACGAGTACAGCTTAAAGGGGCGATCAAAGTAGTCGCCCAATTCGGCGAAAGCCTCGATTTCGGCTAAATGTTTCTCCAGATAAGCCCGTGGTAGCCCCAGCATCTGGCTGCTGTGGTATAGATTTTGACGTCCGGTTAGCTCCGGGTTAAAACCACTACCCAATTCCAAAAGCGATAGAATGCGGCCTTTGGTGTGAACACGACCACGGGTATAAGTTAGCGATCCGGTCAAGATTTTTAGTAGCGTGCTCTTGCCGGCTCCGTTACGCCCGATGATGCCAAAAATCTCACCGGCGTTTAATGTAAACGAAATGTCGCGCAGCGCCCAAAATTCGGTGTGGTATGGCCGGCGGATTAGCCACTCTCTGGCTCTATCCCAGGGATTGGCGTAAATTTTGAAGCGTTTGCTTAGCTGCTCAACAGTAATAATGGGATTGCCGTTCATAACGCATCTCGTAGATCCGGACGTAGTTTTTGTAGTATCCAATACGCTATGCCCACAAAAACAGTCGCCCAGCCAAGCATAATTGCCCAGGTTGTCCAGGGCGGTATATGTCCCCACAAAAAAAGATCGTGGAAGGTTGTGATATAGTAATAGGCTGGGTTCCAACGTAGCACAGCCAACGTTTGCTCTGATAGCAGCGTATCAGCATAAACAATAGGAGCCAGCCACATGCCCAGCCTCAAAACAATACCAATAACCTGAGCAATATCTTGAAACAAAATCACAAGTGGAGCAAGTAGCAAAGCCATCCCAAAGGCCAATATTTGAAAAAGTATCCCTACTAATGGTAGTAGTAAAATTGTCCAATGGAGAAAATGCCCCAACAGAGGGGCAGCGATCAACAGCAAAATTAGATAAATGCCTAATACCAGGGTCTCTGTAACGGCTAACTTTGCCACGAATATTTCTTCGGGAATAGGTAGTTTATTTAAATAGCGTGCATTAGCCTGTAAGGCATTACTGCCCTGAATAACAGACGCTGAGAAAACGAGCCACGGGAATAAACCGGAGCAAAGGTAGAGGATGAAATCGTTACTGGAACGGCTAACTGAGCCGCGCATCGTCATGATTTGGGAGAAGACAAGGGTGTAAATAAGGATATGGGAGACAGGTAAAAGAATATTCCAAAGTACCCCAAACCCGGAACCGGCATACCGTGAGCGCAGGTCGTTAAGGGCATTTGAAAAAATATAGGCTCGATAGCGATAAAGGTTAGCTACGAGTGTCATGAGCAGATTTTAAGATGAATAGGAGAACTATGCAAACTCTGTTATGGTTTTACGATAAGGGGTAGGTAAATTGTTTTCAAAGGGAGCAGAGGCGTATCGACGGCAGGATGTAAGCACCATTCAACCAGAGTGCCCGTATCAAGTAAACCGTTGTCAGAAGCCGTGAGCCGCCATGTGCCGCTTAGCGTCTCCCCATCAAAGGCACTGAGATCAGTGTCGGGTTTAAACTGACCCTCAATCGAAGGTGTGTTCGTGGAACATTCATTATCAACTGATAATGCCGCCTCATCATCAAGAGTGGCTTTAACATTTTGACCATTGCAGGATGGATTATTATGGGGTAAATCAACTAAAACAATGTGAGTTCCACTTTTAACGTGTTCCAGCGCAAAAGACAAATCGCCTATCCAGGAGTGGGTGGCGTGAACGGAGACATTGAGATCGGTGAGGGTGCCTTCAGTGGTCAGGCTCAGGGTGTCGGTGACGCCGGTTGAATCGTTGTCGGGAATAGATAGATTGGGGGTACGGCAGATGGGGCTAAGTGTGGTAAAGGATTGGGTCGATGAAGGGCTGCCGTCGCCACATGGGTTCTGTGGCGTTATACGCCAATAGTAATGCGTGTTCCCTTGCAAGGTGGTTGTGACATTATGCTGGGTTCCGGTCACCACGTTGGTGTAGACAACGTTGTTAAATGTCACATCTGTTGCTACTTCAACTGTATAGCTTATGGCTTGAGAGGCGGCACTCCATTTGAGTTGAGGGTTGAGCGGTTGATCGACGGCTCCGTTTGTTGGCGCGGTTAACTGGAGCGTACCCGGCAGGTTCAAAAGGTTAAGCGTAATCGGTTGGGTGTGAATTCCAGAGGATGATGTGCCGCTGATGATGAGCGCATAACTGCCGTTGAGACCAGCTGTCTTGGTGACGTTGAGTTGACTGGTACCGGGCGGAGTGACGGGGTTGGAGTTGAAATTTAGGGCTGTTCCGGTAGGTTGGCCGTTGACACTCAACGTCACCGGATCAGAAAAGCCCAGGTTGGAACCAACCGAAACGGTGTAAGCGCCACTATTTGGGGTGCAAATGTTGAGCGTCGTTGGGGTAACCTCCAGGGTGAAGTCAGACGATTGGTTGGTGCCGGCCAGTGTTGTTACGCCGCTGCTGAGCGGATCGAGCCAATCTTTCAAGCGTGTGGCGGCTGTCCCACCGCCATCCCATGAAACCGAAAGGCGACCATACCAATCCGAGCTATCGTTACCGCAAGCGGCATAGCCTCCGTGCAGTTGCCCAATGATATACCCGGCAGGGTTAAAGAGTGGGGATCCGGAAGAGCCACTTTCAGTTGTGCCTAGATCCCAATCGATTATGCGGAGGTGTGATCCATCGCCCGGAGATGATGTGCCTAAATAGGTGGTTGTTGAAAGCGGATCATTTTCAAAGCTGATGCGTTTTTCGTCGGTGTTGGGGTGGTGAATGGCAACGGCGCTCAATGGCGTTGTCGAGCCGTTATCCCAGCCGGCCCAATAGGCGTTGACGGCGGCATCGATTGGATCGTCCAACTCTACCAGTGTGAAATCAGAGGGAGCGTAGGTGGCCCGGTGAATGGCTCCACTGTTGAATTGAGAGAGGCTGCCGTCGCCGGGATTCCCGCTGTCTGCGCTGCCGGGTGTTCGACAGGTTGAATTTTCATAATTCCAGTAGACTACCATTGAGGCCGCGTTGGAGCTGTTGACGTTACAGTGGGCAGCGGTCAAAAAGTAGGGGGTGAGGTCTTGGGCGGTGTTATTGATGAGTGAACCGGAGCAGGACAAAGTCCCGTTCAGCGAGTAAACCGCTACCGCCCGAATCTCGTCGCGCCAGCTATCGGCTTCTGAGCAGACGACATCGACATTGCAACTGCCGGATTTATCGACCGAAGACTGACCAAACTCTCTGTAGCCGTGGTTGACTGCGGTTAACGTCAATGCCAGTTGAGAGGCCGTCGCTGCTGGTACGGTAACTTCAATAACAACGTCATCCGCTTTGATAAGTGGCGTCCATAGTTGCCCATGGGCGGCGTTATCAGCTGCGGTAAAAGGGCCAATGCGCTGACTGGCGTCGGGTGTATAGAGGAATAACTGGCCACCGGGCGGCATAGTGTATCGCGTAAAGCCAAAGTTGAGCGAAAGCGCCTGGGGCGAGACAACCCGCAAGCGCCACAGCAAGGTGTCGGGATCGATCTGTTCCCAGGTTCCGTGCGTTGCCGGCGAAACCTTGACTGCAATTGGCGCGGCAAAGCGCAGCGGCGCGTCCGGCTGGGTGCTCTGTTTATCCTCCTGACGCAATTTTTGGACATCAACCGGAGGCAGCTTCAATACATCAATCTGGCTTAACGGTTGTCTTCCTGATGGTGTGGTTGCAGATGAGGGGCTTTGTGCCTGGCTGGAGAATTGCCAGGAGAGGAAGATTATTATACCAATCAGAAATAACAAGTCCCATGACTTAAACAATCTGCCCACTGTTTAAATTTGCGTGGTGGTTCGAACTAATGACATATACCTCAATATCAGTAGATTACCACTTTCCGGCAAATTCACAATCACATTACAAAGACATTTATGTAAAATAATTTGGTGAGCAGTTGAAAATTTATTATCATTCTTCATAGAAATCGTCTTCATAGAAATCGTCTTCATAGAAATCGTCTTCATAGGATTGTTTTGTTTGACCAGGCTGGGGAACAACTTCAGCAACAAGAACTTTATCTAAACTTCCGACCTTCGCTAAATAGAATTCTTTAGCATCGGTGTAATTTGTTTTAAATGTGGGTAATATTTCTGCTGGAAAATTTTGAATTGTTATACCCTCGAAAATGTTTGATGCTCCAAACTTTTCTATTTTAGGTGTGGCTTTACTAAGAGGATTTATGATATAAACGCTACTACACATTGGACATCTAAAGGATAGGCTTCCCCAATTCACAGCTATACCAATAAAAGTATGATCATTACAGCAAGGCATAAACAACGTCTGGGATAATGTTATAATAGATGATTTGTCATCATTTTCGATAACAAAGTTTTGTTCTTTGGGTCCAAGATAGATCTCTGATACTTGTGAGTATTCGATTATATGCCATTTAAGATTTTCTAACATAAAAACTAGACCAATTGGTAAATAATATCCATTCTCGATTTTGTCAGAAAGCGGTTTACCTTGACCCGCTAAAGAGTGTTTATAATAGCCGATATAATCAAATAATTCGGGCGAAAACGTATTATCTGTATCTAAATCAATGACTGCGTGGGCTAAATGGCAAGTTGTATTTAGATCCGCAATAAGGGGAGCGAGTTTTTGATATATTTTATACATACTTTGATATTGAACGGGTAGAATGTTAAGGACATCCTTAACAATACCCTTGGGAGGGAACGGTGGTAAAACATCATCTTGTCGAGGATAATATAATAAATGAGCTGCTCTAAGATAATTTACAATTGCCTCACGTCGTTCACCGGTAAGATAACATATTTTTGCTAAAGAATAGAAAGCCATTCTCCGTGTCGGATCGAGATCGATAGCTTTATAATAAAATTGTTTAGCGCCTGCATAATCACCCTGTCTTTTTCTTTCTACTCCTGCATTAAGTAATTTGGTTACAAATTCGTATTCCTTTTGATTCGTTTTAGTCTTTAGTTTTTGTACCTGAGATCCCTTTTTGAAAAATTTTTTAAACAAGTTACTACTCCTAAATCAAATTGGATTTTTAAAGTTGTCCAGCAGGGTTAATTGATTCGAGTTCTTTAGCTTACTTTATTCTGGAGTGATAATTAGGGTTTGGTTAACCCCAACATCCGTACGTGTGGTTACCGAACCATCCGCCCATTCGACGCGGAGTTCGTCGATGGTTGAGGCATCACCGAGACCAAAGTGGGCCGATAGCTCGCTTTGGGACAAGTAGTTGTCGCAGCCGACAATGTCACGGTAGTAAGTTTTGTCTCCCACCGTGGCCCGGATGCGGCTACCGAAACCGTTGGGGGCCAGATGCGGGTTCGTACTCGTATCGAGGAAGACTCGCAGCCAGTTTGTACCGGAGCCGTTCAAATCATTACGATATAAAAAGAGTGAACTGTTGAGCGTGGTAACGACCATATCCTGATCGCCATCGTTATCATAGTCAAAATTGAACAACCCCCGACCATCAAGAGCGTGGTCGAAGCCGGTTGCCTGGGCGACTTCTTCAAACATCGTACCGTGGTTTAGCCATAGTTTTGAGGGTTCATTGCGGTAGGAGGGTAAATCCTCCCAACCATTGGTTTCAACCAAGTCGAGAAGGCCATCGTGGTTGAGGTCTACGGCAATAGCACCCCACCCCCAGCCGCCATCACTAACGCCGGTCGTTGCGGCGGCCTCAACAAATCTTTCGCCCTGGTTGAAATAAAGTTTGTTGCCGTCACCACGACCCGAGTAATCATTGTCAAAGATGGCAGTGGCATACCAATCGAGTCGGCCGTCGTTGTTGAAATCGCCGACGGTTGAACCCATACCGCTCCATTCCAAACCGGCGCCCAACTGTTTTCCGGCTTCGGTAAAGCTGCCGTCGCCCTTGTTGACAAAATAACGGCTTGTACCAAAATCGGCTACCAATAACAGTTCGGGCTGACGATCGCCGTTCATATCGGCAAAACAGGGCGAGAAGCCCCGGATACCATTATCAACGATACCGGCCTGAGCGGTTACATCGTCAAATGTGCCGTCGCCATTATTTTGAAACAGGCGATTGCCGAGCGAGTCTTTTCGCCATCCGGTCACGAACAGATCGAGATCGCCGTCAACATCATAGTCGCCAAACGCAGCGCCAAAGCCATCGGCCATTGTGGGGCTGGTCTGGTTGACACCGGCTTCTTTGGCCACATCGGTGAAGGTTAAATCGCCATTATTGCGATACAGCCGGTTTTGTCCGGGGCCCATAAAACCCAGTGGGCCAAAGCTGGTCACATAAATATCTAGCCAGCCATCCCCATTGTAATCGCCTACCGCCACGCCGGAGCCGACATGCAGTTCGGCCAACCCGGCTGACTCGGCTCTGTTTTCAAAGGTACCGTTACCTTGATTGATAAATAAACCATCAGATTCGAGACCTCCGCCGATAGCAAATAGATCCTGCCAGCCATCGTTATTGAAATCTCCGGCGGCGGCACCTCCCATCATCGTAGCCCCATCATCTTTGCGATTCAAGGCAATGGTGTGGGTTAGATCGATATGGGCAGCGGTGGTTTGGTTAGAAAATCGGAGGTTGTTGGCAAATGATCCGGCCGTTGATGCAGAACCAACGGGGGCGGTATCGCCCGAGTCGGCAGAGTTTACGGCCGGTGTTACCGTGGCAAACGTAATCGAGGATTGAGTTTGCGGTGTGGCCTGTTGACTACAAGCAGCTAGACAGAGAAACATAATCAAAACGAAGTGAGATCGCATGGTGATATCCGGTCCTTACTATTTTTTTTGGAATGGAATTAGCCTCTTAAATAAATTCTATGGGATGATGCATGATAGATCAAGTGTCATCCCCCAACTTAAAATGACGGGATACTTGACTTGATTTGTAGGCTACGTTTATAATTGTCATACAGTCAGTGCTGCATAGCTTCAAAATACTTTAATGCAAACCAATCCTCACTCTATTTGCTAATCCGTATTGGATTTTACAGAGTTCAAAGGACATCAATACGACTACATCAAACACAATGTTGTTTAAACTACGGATACCGATATCTCTCAAGTACTCATCTCACAAGCGTATTTACAACCAACGATAACCCATGAAAAAATCGTCAAACCTCATGTTTGTCTCTGTAGGATTAGCCACTTGCTGATCCCCTTGCCCAATTCACAATAAATAAGAGCATTGTTCAACTTTTTAGTGCCGTACCATCGCGCCAGCCCTTTTAAGAAATAGGCTGGTTAACGCCTTACAATCACATACAAAACGCATTCGGGCTATCAATGAAGTGGTCCAAATTATCCGCTGCGCTCAACTATTCTATCTTGAAATACCACACAATCCATTACAACTCACGGAGGTGCATCTATGCATACACGATCACGTTTCTTCTCGACTTTACTTTTTTTGGCGGTTACAATGCTTTTGGGATATTCGATGGCGATGGCGCAAGAAGGGGAAGACGGCCCGGTGGCTCGGGTCATTATTGGCTCTTCATCCATTACTTGGCAATCAAAAGTAAGCAACGATGGTATTCTACTTAAGATCTCAGGGCCAAATACTTTTTATTTTGAAAAGACATATCCACCTGGTGAGGATCCCTCATTTCGTTTTTCGGACAAAGCAAACGGTTCTTATACCTACGAATTGATAACTGTTCCAACCATCAGCAATCAGGTTAAGGAGGCATTAGCCTCGGTTACGGAAGAGAACCGTTATGCTGTGGAAAAGCAGTTGCGTGAGGCCGGTAAACTGCCCGACCCACAAGCGCAGTCGGGGGCCTTTTTTGTTAGCGGGGGTTCTGTGGTTAATAATGATGCAGACGAAGCAAATCCCAACAAAGACCAGGTCATTGTTGACGATTTGATTACCCAAGGAAGCGCTTGTATTGGCACTGACTGTGCCAACGGCGAGAGCTTCGGTTTTGATACTATCCGCCTCAAGGAAAACAATTTGCGGATTAAATTTCAAGATACCAGTAACTCCGGTAGCTTTCCCTCGAATGATTGGCAGTTGACAGCCAATGATTCAAGCAACGGCGGGGTCAATAAATTCTCAATTGATGATGTTGATGGAGGCAAAACGCCTTTTACCGTTGAAGCCGGCGCTCGAAATAATGCCCTATATGTTGAGGCTGATGGGGATGTTGGCTTTGGTACATCTAATCCTGTTGTCAATGCTCACGCTGTTGATGGCAACACCCCGACCCTGCGGCTAGAGCAAGACGGTTCCAGCGGATTTACGGCTCAAACGTGGGATATCGCCGGTAATGAGGCCAACTTCTTTATTCGGGATGTGACAAATGGCTCTAAATTACCTTTTAGAATTGAGCCAAGTGCGCCGGAGAACAGTATCTACATTGATAGTACCGGATATATAGGATTCGGCACGAATAACCCTGCAAGAAATGTCCATGTCATTGGACCCGATGGTAAGGTTGGTACTTTTCCCTCCAGCTTAGGGTCAAAAGATGCCTTCGTTTTTGAAAATAACGGTAACGTTAATCTTGCCCTTGTTGGCGGATCGACAAGTGGCTCATCTCTCAAATTCTACCGCGATGGTACTGCCGGCTTTGTAGCTTACATTAACTACAACCATAACAACAAAATAATGAATTTTTATGTAGAAGATAGCGGTTCGATCATGAGTTTAAATTCTACAGGAGACTTAACATTAAGTGGAGCTTTGAGTCAAAATTCAGACATCAATGCCAAAGAGGATATCAGCCCGGTTGATACTCAAGAAGTCTTGGTTCGTCTGGCCGAAGTCCCGGTTTCTACCTGGAGTTATAAAGACGATAGCCCTGATATCCGTCATATGGGGCCTATGGCTCAAGATTTTTACGCTGCGTTTGAGCTAGGTCAGGATGATCGCCATATTTCTCCGTTGGATACCAGTGGCGCAACTTTGGCTGCTGTACAGGCGCTTTATGAACTATCTCAAGAAAAAGATGCCCAAATTGCCGACCTCAAGCAGCAAAATGCTGATCTGGAAGCCCGGCTAGAGGCCTTGGAAGCAATTGTGGCGGAGTTGGCCAATGAGTAAGATACAACGTCGATATCTACCAGTTGGAAAAATTTATCTGCTCAATAAAGTGCTGCCGAGTTTAACTTCTTTTGGTCTAGCGTTTGTCGTGGTGGGCATTTTGATAGCACCATCTTCCAAAACGGCGTTAGCTACCACTATCGGAGATACCACCCATACTGGTAGGGGTGATATTGTCAAGGATATAACCGTCCCCGCGGTTCAATCATCCGGTTCAACCGAATTATGGACGCAGGGCTTTATCGTTGAGGGTCAACCGGCATATCGTAACATTATTGGCCACATTCTTGATAAAGCCGTCTTTCGATCCTATCGCGACAGTGACATCTACTACATCTTTCCGGCGGCGGGCAGCTTGCCGACCGTTAAATCCGCTCGCTTCAAAATTGTCGATCAGTTTGGCGCGTATGATGGTGATGTCGACTTGACGTTAGAGATTTTCGATAGCGCGACAGGAAATGTAAAGCAAGTCGTCGCTGCGGCTGATGATGATTGGCTTTCGGATAGTAAAGGAAATTGGGTGTCGATGACGTTAGCAGATGCCACAGTACAGATTGGTTCGGAGGAGTTTTTGGCGTTCCACTTTCACCTTAATGGCAATGTAGGCGGTGACCTTAAAGTTTTTCCTGAGTTTGAGGTCAAGGTAACCCAGCCGTCAATTGCCGATCTTATTGAGGCAGAAATCATCAGTGCCGATACGATTGCGCCTCTAACGGATCCCTCAACCGTAACCTCTACGCAGACACTTTCATCGACGGTGTCTCAAATTTCTAAGGAAATTTGGCGTTCCGGGTTTACGGTAGAAGGAACGGCCCATTATGAGGCTGCCAAAGGCCGATTGGCTGATACTGTGGCGGCAGTTCGCGCGGGTCGGTCTGTCTCCGATATTTACTACCTTTTCCCGGCAACTCCGACAAAACTGGTTACGGTTCTATCGGCTAAATTCGCCATTTTAGAAAAATCTGGTTCGTACAATGGTCGCGTAAAGCTGTCTCTCGAAGCCCATAATGTCGATGGAGGATCACCGCGCGTCATTTCTACGGAAACTATCGATGTAAAAGAGATCGACATAAATAAATGGATCTCCATTCCTCTATCTACAACGCCGGCAGATGTAAAACTCTCTCCAGATGATTACCTGGCCGCTCATTTTGAATTCGAAAACGGAGCCGACGGCGATTTTGATATCCGCCCAATGTTTGAAGTCGAAACCGCTTTTATCGAAACAGATGCTGACGATAAGTTCCCCGTTGACATTTATGTTCCTGTATTAATCAAATAAGTAATCGAAGACCATAGTGGTCAATAAAAAGACCAGCTCGCTAACGAGCTGGTCTTTTTATTGCTCTTAGCCGGTTGACCTAATCCTATACGGATATCACTTTCTAGCCGGCAGCGCTCCACTCTCGAATGGATGTTGCGTACCACTTACTACTTTTCCTAAAGTTGAAGTTGATACTATTGGCCCCGCCAGATTATTACTTTCATTTTGTTCCAGAACGGCTCCGTAACTAAAGGGCCCAATCGAGTCGACTCGGCCATACACTGTGGTGCCGGGTGTAGGTGCGGTCCCTCCAGCATAGTATGGGCTGGATAGTGTTAAGGTAACGATTTGTCCAGCCGCAATAGGAACTCCGCCATTGGGGCTGCTCATTCCCCAATACAAGTCGCCTGTTTGATTTTGAGCGGGTGGTGTGGCTTTGTTGTAATAAACGTCAACCCAAAATGCATCGGATACAGCCGCGCTGCCTTTATTTTGGATGGTCACCGTGACACCGCTACTGGTTGCCACGAGCTTTTCGATAACCAGATCCGGTAAGGGAGGGCCACTATCTTTGACGACAAGCGGTAAATAACGCGTTGTGGGAGGTATAGGATTAGGTTCGCTAACATGAACGGCGCTATTGTTGCCGGGTTGGGTTTCGCCCTGTCCATTACCCAAAGTAGTTGTCACGCTGGCCGTATTGGTGACCACGGTATCCGAACTTACCAGCGTGGCTCTGATAGTGTAAATAAGCTGCCCCCCCGATGGGAACGAACCAGTAGTTTCTGAGATGGCCCCGGTGCCGGTGGTACTGGGGCAGGTGACGCCGCCCGACGCTGCACAACTCCAACTAACAAAGTTGGTGATACCGCTCGGCAGAGGATCAGAGATAATGGTGTTGGTAACGGTGCTGGGGCCATTGTTATCGACTGTAACGGTATATGTAATTACTCCATTCAGCTCCGAATCGCTGCGCACCGCACTTTTGCTGATCGCCAGATCAAAGGTACGGAACGTGTTGGTTAGGGTGCAGGTCACAATCTCATTCTTGCTGACATCAATGTTGGAAAACGGACTGCCGTCATCGCAGGTGGTGCTGGTTAGTTCCCACACAGCGGGAATGTTGGTTTCTGAGAGCGTGTAACCGGAACCGGCGATAACCGTTATACTGACCGGCGTTGTGGTATCACTCATAATAAGCGTACGATTTAATGCCGACGGCCCATCCTCCAACAAAATGGTAAACTCGGTTGAGTCGCCAGTTGGGTCGGTGACTTTGTCGATAAAAATGGTGCCCATACTTTCTTCGATGACCAAAGAGTCCGAGGCGGCATTACCTGTAACATCAAGGCTGTTGATAGTAGCAGTAGGTTGGCTGGTTGTATTCGTCGCCTCTCCCAGTGAGGCCGGATCAGGAACTTGCAGGGTAACGTCAAAGCTACATGTTGCACCCTCGGCCAGGCTACCACCGGTTAGACTGAGGGTGGATGTGCCGCTCAACTGAGAGCCACTGCCACAGACATTGTTCATTGGTAATCCAACCGCGGTCATGCCAGACAGCATAGCGTCTAAGTCATCGGTAAAAGCAATACTGGTTGCTGTGGCGGTCGAATAGCTGTTCGTCATCGTGAAGGCCAGAGTAACAGTGTCCCCGGCATTGGCTGAGGCTTCTGAGAATTGCTTTGAAAATAAAAGCACATCTTTGTTGACTGTTAGAATGTCATTTGCCGGATCGACCACCACTGCATTGCCGTCGATTTGGGCGGACAGATTTGAGGTTGTATTGACGTAGTCACCCGATGATGCGCTAGTCGGCACCTGAACCGTAACGGTGAAGGTACACGACTCGCCCGTGTTCAACGAGCCGTTGCTGAAAATTAAATTTTTATTGCCACTGTTTGCCTGAAGCGAAGAGCCAGATCCACAAATATCGCTCACTGGCAATCCTATCGCTGTCATTCCCGATAAGGCATCATTGAGATTATCCGTAAAGGCCATACTGGTGGCCGCACCAAGGGTGGTAGAGTTGATCAATGTGAATGCCAAATCTACCGTCTCCCCGGGAATTATGGTGGGATCGTCGGCAAATGTTTTGCTGACCGATAAGCCTGCAACCACTAAATCAGCTTCGGCTGGCGGTGCGATCGGGTTTAAGCCGGCCACGGTTGCAGTCAAGTTACTGGTGGTGTTGGGGTATCGACCGGGTAGCGCATCGGCGGGAACTTGCAGGGTGACGCTAATCGTACAGGTTTCGCCGGGTGTCAGGCTGCCACCGCTAAAGCTCAATTCGGTCGTACCGCTAATCTGCGAGCCTGTCCCACAGACATTACTCTGCGGCAAACCGGTTGCCGTCAGACCCGACAGCGTCCCCGTTAGATCATCGGTAAAGGTGATGTCGGTAGCGTTTGACGGTGCTTCTTCACTCTGGCTCAGTTCGAATATCAAATCAACCGTTTGACCCGCTATTGCCGAACCGCTAAATGCTTTACTGAAATCGGGAGCCGCCACTACGATCAGGTCGTCGCTGGCAGGCTGGCCGGTTCTTGTTTTGCCGTCGATGGTGGCCGTAATATCTTCGGTGGTATTGGTGTAGGTGCCGTTGGCCATGTCGGTTGGAATATCGATGGTGACGCTGAATGTACACGATCCGCTCGCCGCCAAACTGCCATTTGTCATTGATAGCCCTTGTCGCTCGGTGCCTAAGCTAATAACCGTTATGCTCGATCCGCCCCCACAGAAGCCGCTGGACGGCACTGTAACCGACACCGGAAACGGTAAAAATGCCGTTAGATCATCGATAAAAGCGATACTCGTAGCGGCTGAGGACGTACTGCTGTTGGTAATCGTGAAAGCCAGTGTAACCGTACCGCCGGCCGTTACCGGATCATCGGTGAAGGATTTGGTTAAAATGGGCACTGGCTCAATATAGAGGTTTTCGCTGGCCGCATTGTGGGTACCTGGTGTTCCACCCAAGGTGGCCGATACGGAGCTGGTGGTGTTTGGATAAACGCCTTCGGTAGCTCCGGCGGGGATCTGGAGAGTGACGGTGAAGGTACAGTTCCCGCCATCCGCGGCTAAAGAGCCACCGGTTAAAGAGAGAGTACTGGTACCGGTTAACTGCGAGCCGGCGCCACAGACATTGCTTTGCGGTAAGCCGGTGGCTACCAAACCCGATAATGTAGCATCTAAATCATCAGTAAAAGCTATATTCGTGGCTGAGTTGTTACGATTAAAGTTCGTCAGGGAAAACACAAGTGGAACCGTGCCACCGGGCGAAACCGGGTCGTCGACAAAAGATTTGGTCAAAGCTATGTCGGTGTGCGTGACAGCTAAGGTGTCATTGGCCTTGCCGCTTGATAGTGTGGAAACCGATACTAACGCAGTCAAGGTTCCGCTGCTGTTGTTCAAATCCCCCAAACCGGTAGCCACTACATCAACGGTAACTGTACAACTCGCTCCTGCCAGAACAAAACCACTCCCAAAACTGATGACATCCTGGCCGGGTTCGGCGGTCACAACTCCGCCGGTGCAGGTTGTGGCTGCGTTGCTTGGATCGGCTATGACCATGCCGGTTGGTAGGTTATCTGTAAATGTTAGGTTAGAAGCCAGAGAGCTGTTAGCTGTATTGTCGATAGTAAAAGTCAACGTGCTACGCTGTCCATAAAACACGGTGCTGGGGCTAAAACTCTTGCTAAAGCCCGGTCGATTGGTGGCAACAATAAGATCGGCCGCTGCGGTGCCGCTGTTGCCCTCACTTGATGTTAAATCGCCTGAGGTATTGGAATGGGTTCCGACGGTACTGCTGGTAACATCAACCGACACAGTGCAACTGCCCGAAGCGCCTACGCTTCCATTGCTAAGAGAAATGGTATCACCACCGTCTGGAGCAGTAAGGATGCCGTCGGTACATGATGTGGTCGCGTTGGCCGGGTCGGCAATAGTTACCCCGGCAGGCAGTGTATCGGTAAAGGCTAAATCCGTGACAGGCGTTGTCCCTGCGGTTATTGTAAAGATCAGCGTGCTAACGCTGCCGGGACCAATTGTACTGGGGGTGAAGGTTTTTGAGAATGTGGGCAATGAGGACACCTGTGCAACGACGATCGTCGCTGAGAGGCGGAGTATAACCAAAATAGTGAGAGAAAGAACAAGCTGTCTGACACGAGTTTGCATGGGGATCTCCTTGTCGGTTTAGATGATGGATGAGATTGCGTTCGATGATATGATGGTTTATTTTGGGTGTTATGATGCGCTTACTGCTTCATCACCGGAGCTGGTCAACTGATGATGAGCATGGTGAGGCTATTGGATTTACATGATAGCAGTACCTTCAGTTGCTTGCTTTATAGTCGGCTAAATTTATCGGCATTTCTACTGGATAGTATTGATCATTGCCTTTACACTTTGAAGTCTTACGACAAGAAACCAGGGTTTTAGCGTTCAAAAGAGCGCTTCTGGCCGCAAAAGGTTATCAATGCGGTATCAAAACCCTGGTTTCTAAAAAAGTGCAAACATAGTGTATTGATAAAATGAGGCAAAATGCGTATGCGAGCACAGATTTAGAGTGCTGCAAATAGAAAAAAATCTCCCATAATCTCAATTATATCTACTTGTGACCAAATCACAAGGATTAAAAGTAATAAACCCATCCAATTTTTATTTGCATTTATGGTTAATCTGGATATCATCTGAACTATCCGTTAGATAACCTCTTAATGTTCTTTTTCCCTCTGCTACCTTTGGAGTATCAAAGCTTGCTTTGATCGTACTGTAACAGGCTAACCGTGAACCGTTGCTCTATTGGTTCTGCCTACTGAGAGCTTTTGTTCAACCGGGCGATAATTTATCAATGAAAAACTTGCCAAGCGATATTCAACGACTGAAATGCAAAATCACCTCCCCAGAATAACGAAATCTACCTACTCTGCGCTTGACCTATCTATCGCAGAGGTGACATTACTGGAGGTACGATTTCACCGCTTAATTAAAGATCAACTCATTCGATTTTTAACCACAGCGGCAATAAAGCAACAAAAAACCGTTGTGGGACACGTTAATATTCACGCCATGAATTTGGCTTACGAACTGCCTTGGTACAAAAAATTTCTAAATGAAGCGCAACTGGTTTATTGTGATGGCATTGGTGTTATCGTAGCTGCCCGCTTGCTAGGCCATTCAGTTACTCTAAAACATCGACAAACCTGCCCTGATTGGATTGAAGCTTTGGCTCTGTCTTGCCAAGATCATCAACTTTCTCTATTTTTGTTGGCCAGTGAGCCTCATGTGCTTACCAAGGCCGTCGATAAACTGCACAGTAAAACGCCACGTTTACGGTTGGCCGGACATCATGGCTATTTTTGCAAAACCGGCCCCGAAAATGAATCGATAATAAACCGGATTAACGCCTTTAACCCGGATATTTTGTGTGTGGGCTTTGGCATGCCTCTTCAAGAGCAATGGATCAAAGATAACAAGGATCGCCTTAAAGCTCAGGTTTTTTTACCCATGGGCGGCTGTTTAGACTATTACACCAATCGAGTTTATCGCGGCCCCCGTTGGCTCACCGACCACGGCTTAGAATGGGTAATACGCACAGCTACGCAACCTAAGCGCTTGTGGCGTCGTTATTTAGTTGGTAATCCTTTGTTTTTTTGGCGGTTAGCCAAACACTTGTACTCTTGAGGTGAAACAGAGTACTTCAACGAGGTTATCCTACGGTGGGATGTGCTTAAGATTGCATCTGGTAAAACACAAATTTGCTTTATCTTAAAGCCTGAGGTACGATTTATCGCTAGCATCTTGCTAGGTAAAAAATCTGCCTATCATAAATCTGTATAAAACAGTTGTATAACCTATATGTCGTACATCAGAACATCGTTCCGGTATTGAGGGCAGAAGGCTAAGAAATTGAGTTGAACCTTAACAACAGAATAACCATCAAAACATCGTGCCGGGTGTTCATAACTGTAAAACGAGAAGGACGAGGATACAGATATGAGCAAGTTAGAAGCAGATCGACAGGCCATAATCATTCTGCGACAAGCTGGTATGAGCCAGCGAGCCGTAGCCGAACACCTGGGACGAAGTGAGCGGTGGGTTCGCAAATGGGAACGACGAGTGAGCGAGTCTGGCTCAGCAGGGTTAGAAGAACAGTCACGAGCGCCCCATCATGTTCAGCAAAAAATAAGCCCTGCTGTCAAAAAAGCGGTCATAAAAGCGCGAGTTGACCTGATGGCGGGGAGGGTTAGAGGTCACAGCTTGAAATATATAGGCGGGCA
>JAGRBY010001100.1 GCA_020433835.1 Anaerolineae bacterium
CTGTCGATTATTTCGTCGATTTTCCGTCGTTCTCGCATCTCCATGGTTTAATGTTGTGCTACCCTAGCTCAAATAGGTCGATTTAGCGTATTCAAGTAACTGTCACCTTTAAAACTGCGTAAGTCCTGTGATACAAAAGGGTACAGGGAGATAACAGAATGACTCGTCAAGGTTTTACACCCATCTTTATGGTGACGATGGGTATGATTTTGGTTGTTTACAGCCTTGGGGCGCTGGCGACGGCCTCGACCGTCGCGGCCAAGGGGCCGGCGGCGGGCGGGCCGGTGTCGGCGGCGGCAATTAACCTCACCGTCAATGCCGCCGCCAACCGACAAGCGATTAGCCCCTACATCTACGGCCTCAATTTTGCCAAACAAGCCTTCGCCGAAGAGATCGATTTGCCGGTGCGGCGCTGGGGCGGCAACCACACCACCCGTTACAACTGGCAAAATAACGCTACAAACCACGGCTCCGACTGGTTCTTCCATAATAATACCAACTACGATCCCTACACCAATATCAACCAAACCGCCGACGCCTGGGTCGATCAAAATGAACTAACCGGCAGCGACTCGCTGGTGACGGTGCCGACTATGGGCTACGTTGCCAAAGACGGCAACCCCAATACCTGCGGCTTCAAGGTCTCAAAATATGGGGCGCAGGATGATGTCGATACCAGCAGCGGCTATCCCAACTGCGGTAACGGCGTGCAAGGGGGTGTACTTTTAGCCGGTGACCCGCTGGATACCAGTCAGGTGGCCAACACCACCTTTGCCGCCAACTGGATACAGCATCTGGTGGCGACGCACGGCGCGGCCAACGCCGGTGGGGTTAAGTTTTACGCGCTCGACAATGAGCCGGAGCTGTGGCACGAGACTCATCGCGATGCCCACCCCGCCCCGCTGGGTTATGATGAACTCGGCACGCGCTCACGCACCTACGGCGCGGCGATTAAGGGGGCTGACCCGACCGCCCAGATTTTTGGCTACGCTTCGTTTGGCTGGTCGGGCTACTGGTACTCATCGTACGACCTGCAACAGGCGGAACTCAACGGCTACACCTATTTTCCCGACTACGCCACGCATGGCAATCGCTACCAGGTGGAATGGTATCTCCAGCAGATGGCCCAGTACGAGCAATCCCACAATCTGCGCCTGTTGGACTATCTGGATTTACATTTTTACCCTCAAAACGGCGTCGATTTATCGACTGCCGGTAGCGCGAGCAAGCAAGCGCTGCGGCTGCGCTCGACACGGGCGCTGTGGGACCCCACCTACACCGACGAAAGCTGGATCGGCGGCAATGATCAACCCGCTGATTGGCGGCAGGTGCAGCTCATTCCGCGCATGCACGGTTGGGTCGATACATTTTACCCCGGCACCAAGCTGGCCCTAACTGAATATAACTGGGGCGGGCTGGAAGCGATCAACGGCGCACTGGTTCAGGCCGATATTTTGGGTATCTTTGGGCGCGAAGGGCTTGATTTTGCCGCGCTGTGGAACTATCCCAACAGCGACCTGGGCTACGACCATTTCGAGACGCTGCCGGGCGCGTATGCCTTTCGTCTCTACCGCAATTACAACGGCAGCGGCGGCCAGTTCGGCGATGTCAGCATCAGCGCCGGCAGCGCCGACCAAAGCCAACTGGCGATTTATGCCGCGCAACGCAGCAGCGATAAGGCGCTGACGGTTATGGTCATCAACAAAACGGGGGGCAGTTTGACGGGCAATGTTGCTTTGGCCAATTTCACGCCGTCCGGCCCGGCCCAGGTCTATCGCTACAGCGCCAGCAACCTCAACGCCATCGTGCAGGCGGCTAATCAGCCGGTCAGCGCCGCAAGTTTCAGCAGCACCTTCCCGGCCAACTCGCTGACGCTGCTGGTTATTCCCGGCGCGGCGGTGTTTGAAGCAGAAACCTATTTGCCGTTGCTTCTGAAGTAAGGCAAGATGTCTTTTTTGGCCTGTCATTTCGACACCGAAGGGGGAGAAATCCCAAAGAGAGCGGGAGTCAAAGCAATGCCGCCGGGATTTTTCGCTCATCGAACGAATGGGTGCATTTCACGTTTGGGATAATCCGCGCTTATTGAAACACTGAAACACTGAACATGATGATTTCTCTGAATTCAGCCTTTCAACGCATGCGCT
>JAGRBY010001101.1 GCA_020433835.1 Anaerolineae bacterium
TGGGCGCTTTACGGTCTACCGCCGCTCGCCACACCGCCCGAACTTTTGCCCGCCGCCGATCCCTGGCTGGGGTTGGCCGGAGAATGGATCGACGCCGCCTCGCCCTACGGCCCGCTGTGGGAACTTATCGCGCTGGGCGCCTTTCATGCAAGCGGCGGCAGCTTCTTGATCCAACTCTTTCTGCTCAAACTCGTCGCTGTGCTGGCCTATCTGGGCTGTATCGGCTTCATCTATCGCACCCTCACCCTGCTTCGACCCGATTGGGCCATCGTCGGTTCGATAGCCTTCGCCTGGAACCCTCTGGTGCTCTTTGAAAGCGTCCAAAACGCCCACAACGATATCGTGATGGTTTTCTTCTTTGTGGTGGCCGTGTGGGTTTTTGTAAGATATCACTCCCCTCTCCCTGAGGGAGAGGGGTTGGGGGTGAGGGAGAAAACATCACAAGGTATTCAACCCCCAAGAGTGGGCGATGGGCGATTACAAGTTAGCGAACTGCTTTTGTTCTGTCTGATGCTGGCGGCATCCGTGTTGATTAAGTTTGTCACCATCCTGGCCGCGCCCTTTTTCATTATCGCCCTGACGATGCGCCGCCCACGCTGGCCCGAACGTCTCCAGGTCTTCACCCTCTTGAGTGCAGTGCTGGCGGCTCTCATTATTATTCCAATGCTATTCGTTTGGCCCGGCTTAGAAGACTGGGCGGTTATCCAAAGCGCCGGCGGAGCCGGACGGTCGCTGCTGGCGCTGTTGGTTCTCGGTTTGAAAGATATCATCGGCACCAATCCGGCTTTCGATCTTTCACGCAACGTCATTGTCGTCATCTTCGGCCTTATCTACCTTTACCAACTGGGATTGATGCTCAAACCCGCTCAATCGCTTGAGCGCCCCATCAAAGCAACCTTTGTCATCTTTTTCTGGTACGTTCTGCTGGCCGCGCCTGTCTTTCACGCCTGGTATCTACTCTGGTTCTTACCGGCGGCGGTGCTGCTGCTTCCCCGGCAGCGACCGCTCGCCGCCGCCATCGTCTTCTCGATAACCGCCCTGACGATTATCCCCTACTTTGAAACCGTACGCGTCTGGTATCCGTTTTTACTGCGCAACCATTTCATCGGCCACCTCATCGGCGTGCCGCTGCTCATCCTACCGCCGACCCTAACACTGCTTTGGCCGACTGGCTCAACCGACTAAACTAGAGTATCATCCAATTAGAAAGAATTTAGAGATTGGGAGATAAGGAGATGGGGAGATTGGACGTAAAAATCTCCTCATCTCCTTATCACCTTATCTCTATTTTCAATACTGCGTAAGGTACTTATTTTTTATACTAAGGAGCACATTACCCATGACCAAAACCATCGCCGTTATCGGCGGAACCGGAAACGAAGGGCCAGGTCTGGCGCGACGCTGGGCTGCATCGGGCCAATACAACGTTATCATCGGCTCGCGCCAGGCCGAAAAAGCCGAGCGCGTTGCCGCCGAGTTAAATGAACAGATTGGACAAAACCTACTCACCGGCATGGCCAACGAAGATGCCGCCCAGGCCGCCGATATATGCGTGATGACCGTCCCGTACAGCGCCCAGGCGGCCACCCTCACCGGCCTCAAAGAAATTTTGCAAGGCAAAATCCTGGTCGATGTTACCGTACCGCTCAAACCACCCAAAGTGGCCCGCATCAACATTCCGGCGGGCTTGTCAGCCGCGCAAGAAGGGCAGGCCATCTTAGGTGAGGGCGTGCGCGTCGTTTCCGCCTTTCAAAACATCAGTTCCGCTCACCTGGCCGACGACCACGAAATCGAGTGCGATGTCTTGATCTGCGGTGATGACAAAGCCGCCAAGCAAGAAGTGATTGCCCTGGCCGAAGCCGCCGGACTGCGCGGCATCGACGCCGGTCTGCTGCAAAACGCCGTTGCCGCCGAAGCCCTGACCTCGATATTGATCGGCATCAACATTCGCTATAAAATCAAAGGCGCGGGGATAAAAATTACCGGCCTATAGGCCCAACGCGTAACCGCAGCCATTCCGGGCAGTTCCATAGCCAAAACTGCGAAATTCACCTGTTATTGCCTGTTGCGACGGCCATTTCACCCGTCGATCAACTGCCGACGAATTTTTCGGCGACCGATCAGGACGTCGATCAACGACC
>JAGRBY010001102.1 GCA_020433835.1 Anaerolineae bacterium
CAATTTCAAACGCTACGATATTGACGGCGAACACTCCGTAACCGAAATTAGCGATGCCGACAATCTGATTATCAAAGGCAACAACCTGCTGGCCTTGCACTCCCTCAAAAAAACTTTTGCCGGAAAGGTGAAGTTGATTTACATTGATCCACCGTATAATACAGGAAAAGATGGTTTTAATTATAATGATAGATTTAATCATTCAACTTGGTTGACCTTTATCAAAAACCGCCTAGAAATTGCACGAGAACTATTAAGTGGAGAAGGTGTAATTTTTGTACAGATTACTGATTATGAACAGGCATATCTTAAAATTCTGCTTGATGATATTTTTGGTCGAGATAATTTTCTTGAGTGTATTGTCTGGCAGAAAAGAAATGGCCCCCCCAATGATAAAATAATCGGCGCAGTTCATGAATACATACTTGTTTATGCAAAAAATATCATCACTGTTCGACTATTTCTCAAGCCTCGTAGTCGAAAGCAAATAGAAAGGTACACAAACCCCGATAACCATTCTAAAGGCCCCTGGGCATCAGGCGACTTAATGGCGAATGTCAAAGGAGGAAGGTACGTAAAATCTCTTTATTATCCGATCATCAATCCAAATACAGGTGAGGAAGTGTATCCTTCTTCCGGTGGAAACTGGAGATTCAATAAGGAGGAAATGCAACGACTGCTTGATAATGATGAGATTTATTGGGGTGAAGACGGTAAAGGACGACCCAAACTAAAACGATTTTTATCAGATGTTCGTGATGGTGTTTCATTTAGCACTATGTGGAATGACGGATTCTATAGTCACACTGGTACAAATGAAATTAGAGCAATGTTTGGAGGGATGAGTGTCTTTGATACTCCAAAACCTGAGAAGTTGATTCAGCGAATTCTCCAACTTGGCTCACAATCTGATGACCTCGTACTTGATTTCTTCGCTGGTTCCGGCACTACCGCCGCTGTGGCCCACAAAATGGGACGGCAGTTTATAGCAATAGAGCAAATGGATTACACTCAAACTATAACCACAGAACGGCTCAAGAAAGTAATCGGCCAACGGGTTATGGCGAATGACAAACTGTTTGAAGAAATAGTGTGTGACCAGGGTGGTATCTCCAACGATGTTGATTGGCAGGGAGGTGGCTCTTTTGTCTACTGCGAGTTAATGCAATGGAACCAACGTTACATTGACCAAATTGAAACCGCCTCAACCCCGGCAGAGTTGCAAAGTATCTGGCAGGAGATGCAGCAAAAAACCTTTTTAAGCTACCGGCTGGACGTTAAGCAGTTTGACGAACACGCCGCCGACTTTGCCGTCTTAAGTCTGGATGACCAGAAAAAATTCCTGTTGGAAGTATTGGACAAAAACCAGCTTTACGTCAACCTGAGTGAGATGAATGATGTGACGTATGGAGTCAGCGAGATAAATAAGACCCTCAACCGTCAATTTTACGGGTTGGAGTAAACAATGTCCTTATTGCTTCGAGAAGAACTTGATACCCTGGCAAAATACACGGTCATAAAACAGGATGTCCCCGATTTTGTAACCAGCAATCTCAACCCCGCCTTTACTTTGCGCCCATATCAAATCAGCGCTTTATCCCATTTTTTCTTTTACATCAACGACTTTAAGGATCGCGCCCGGCCCTTTTGTTTCACATGGCGACCGGCAGCGGTAAGACGCTCATTATGGCCGCAGCAATGCTGTACCTGTATCAGCGCGGCCACCGTCACTTCATTTTCTTTGTCAACAGCACCAACATTATCGAAAAAACTCGCGACAACTTTCTCAATCCCCGGTCATCCAAATACCTTTTTGCTGACTCTATAAAATTTGGTTCCAAACAGGTGAGGATAGGGGAAGTGGGAAATTTTGAAGCCGCCGGGCTGGATGACATTAACCTATTATTTACCACCATTCAAGGCTTACACACTCGATTAAACGACCCCCGCGAAAATGCGCTCACTTACGAAGACTTTGCTAACCGACACATTGTTCTTATTTCAGATGAGGCACATCATATCAATGCTCTCACCAAGAGCAAGCTCAACAAAACCGAAGCTGAAGAAGAAAATACCTGGGAATACACCGTCAACAAAGTCTTTACCGCGCACGCCGATAACATTTTGCTGGAATTTACCG
>JAGRBY010001103.1 GCA_020433835.1 Anaerolineae bacterium
GCCTACGTACAAAACGCGAACTGAGACCGCAGAAAAAACACGGTCTCATCCCCATGTAAAAGCAAATCGTGTGAAAGGAGGAGGGACAATCCATGAATGGATTTTTAGTCGCACTTATCGGGATAAGCGTAGTATTTTTTGCTTTAGTGCTTATCTTTGTCGCTTTAACGCTCTTTGACCGCATTGATCGCTGGATGATTGAACGGAACAAAGAACCGGAACTAGAACCCGACGCATATAATTTACCCAAAGCAGCGGCAGCACCTGCACCCGCGCCTGTTGTGGAAGAAGGCATTTCAGCCGAGGTGGTAGCCGCGATCGGAGCAGCTATTGTGGCGGCCTTTGATCAGACGGTTCAGGTAAAAACGATTCGCTACCGGCGAGAAGCGGCGAATCCGCAGTGGCATTTGCAGGGCCGAGTGGCACACGTGAGTTCTCGTAATCTCACTAAGAAGCCGCGCCATCGATAAAGTAAAATTTAACATCAACCATATAAATAATACAATAATGCAAAAACTCTTATAGAGGAGAGAGTGTATCCATGAAAAAACTACGTGTAACTGTCAATGGTACCGCCTATGATGTCGAAGTCGAGGTTTTAGCTGACACCGACCAATCCGGCTCATACGGGTATGAATCGACCACCGTTCTAAATCCGGCTCCGAGACCCGCCGTGCCCTCGACGGCTGCTCCTGCTCCCGCTATGCCTGCACCAGCGCCTGCTGCACCACCTGCTGCTGCGCCAAGCGCCGGAGCCAGTTCCTTGACCGCACCGCTGCCCGGTGTTGTTAAAGGCGTAAAAGTGAAAGAAGGCGACTCGGTCAAGAAAGACGCGCCGGTCGTTATTCTGGAAGCGATGAAGATGGAAACTGTAATCAATTCACCCGTTGATGGCGTTGTCTCAAAAGTCCATGTGAGCGTCAATCAAAGCGTCCAGCAGGGTGAAGTACTGGTAGAATTTTCCTAAGGAGAGACTCTAACTATGGAGCTGTTTTTAGGATATCTACAGGATACAGGCTTTAACTATTTCACCATCGGTAATATCATCATGGTGGTAGTGGGTTTGACGTTTGTCTACCTGGGTATTGCCCGAGGCTTCGAACCCCTTCTGCTTATTCCGATTGGGTTTGGTATGGTGGTTGGTAATGTTCCCTTCCCGCCCGGCTTTGAATTGGGTATCTATGAGGAAGGCAGCGTGATGAACTACCTCTATTTCGGGGTGGTTCGAGGGATTTACCCGCCCATCATCTTTCTAGGCATTGGGGCGATGACCGATTTTTCGGCGCTTGTGGCCCAACCTAGGTTGATATTGTTGGGCGCGGCGGCTCAGATGGGGATTTTCGCTACCTTTTTAGCCGCGTTGTACATTGGGGGGTCCATTGGTGTACTGGGGTTGGCTGACCCTAATAATCCCATGCGCTTGTTCCAAGCTTCAGGCTCTATCGCCATTATCGGTGGCGCGGATGGGCCAACGGCTATCTTCCTAACCAGTATGTTAGCGCCTGATTTGTTAGGAGCTATCGCGGTTTCGGCTTACTCATACATGGCTCTGGTACCGGTCATCCAACCACCCATTATGCGGTGGCTGACCACGGAAGAGGAACGGAAAATCATTATGCCGCCTCCGCCCGTTCCGTCCCGTTTCAAGCGCCTGGTTTTCCCGATTATAACCTACATCATTTGTGTGCTTATTGCGCCGGGGTCGCTGCCGCTGTTGTCGATGCTGCTGCTGGGGAACCTGCTCAAAGAAAGCGCCGTAACGGATCGCTTAGCCAATACAGCGCGTAATGCCCTGATTGACAGTGTAACCATTATTTTGGGTTTGACGATTGGGATCAGCACGCAAGCCGACACCTTTCTGAAGCCTCAGTCGGTTGTTATCTTTGCGATGGGCGCGGTGGCGTTTGCAATCGGTACGGCCAGTGGGGTTCTTTTTGCCAAGTTCATGAATCTATTCTCTTCTAACAAGATCAACCCGCTAATTGGTTCCGCCGGTGTATCGGCGGTGCCGATGGCCGCTCGCGTCTCGCACGTTGAAGGGCAAAAAGCGGACCCGCAAAACTTCTTGATCGTTCACGCGATGGCCCCCAACGTAGCCGGGGTTATCGGCTCGGCCGTGGCTGCCGGTGTGCTGTTATC
>JAGRBY010001104.1 GCA_020433835.1 Anaerolineae bacterium
TGGGCGATAACATCGTCTACGGCGTCTATGCCGAGGGCAGCACCGTCTATGCCGCGACCCTCGGCGGGCTGTCTCTAGGCGAATGCGCCTCCGCCTCTTTGCAATACTTCCCGACGATGATGAAAGATTTCGAGCCACTGCCTGATCTCATCATCACCGACCTAAAAGCCTCAGACACGGAGGTGACCGTCACCATCGTCAACACCGGCACAGCCTCGGTGGTCGATGCCTTTTGGATCGACGTCTACTTCGATCTCGACGCGCCGCCGACCGTCAACCAGCCCTGGCCCACAACCGATGCCAGCCACGGCGTTGTCTGGGGATTATCCGGCAGCGACCTGCCGATCTTGCCCGGTGAGTCGCGTACGCTGACGCTAGCCGAGGCTACCCAGTTCTTCGACGGCGAACAAGTGACCAGCGATCCGCCCTATCCGGTTGGGGTCGATGTCTACGGTTACGTCGATTCGGTCAAGGCCGGTTCCAGCTTTGCGGCGGTGAAAGAGAGCAGTGAAGGCAACAACGTCTATGGGCCGGTTACATCGGGAACGGGGGGTGCAGGTAGTCTCCCTAAAAAGTCAGGCCAATCGCAACCAGGTAGGTTGATGCCTGAGAGATAAATCTGTTTGCCGTCAGCGAGCGGATAGGCTCGCTGACGGTAAGTTTTATATCTCCGTTAAAGTACCATTGGGCAAGAAATTAAGTACTTATGCCTCTTCTCATGTAGACTGTAATTCATTATTATAAGTTTATAAATCCTTTTATAAAAGAGCGAAGAATATGATAAACAAAAAATATCAGGGTATAAAACGGGCAGTGGTTATTCTAACCGCGGCTATCATCATGACAATTATCGGAACGACAGTCGGCCTTCTGTGGCCGCCGCTGTTAACTAAAGCGGGGGCTACCTTACCACCTCGCGAGAAATCAACCCCCCAACCCCATAACCATAACGATAGCGATCACGACAGCAGCCCTGTGGGAGCTTATATCCTGCTCCAAGTGGGATCCGCACCGGCGGGTGCTTGGGGCGTCGTGCAGTGGCTGGGAGCAGACGGCAACTGGCACGATGTTGAAGGTTGGCAAGGTCCGGTGCAAACCAGCAATCGCTGGTGGGTGGCCGCCAAAGATTTTAATACCGGCCCGTTCCGCTGGGCCGTTTTTGACGGCCCCGGCGGCGAACTGCTCGGCACCAGCGAGTCGTTCACCCTGCCGCAGTTTCCCAATGAGACCTTATCGGTGAGTGTCTCGTTATCTAAATAGCGTTATTCACCTAGCGGTTCCTTGTGTTTAGACCTCGTAGGATTTCACCTGCGGGGTCTTTTTTATGGGGAGCGTCAAAGCTCTGCTTTGACCACTAACAAAGCAAGCTTTGTTGCTCCTCCCATAACTCCGCTACAAAACACTTTTGTTCCCTCTGCGTTCACCTGATATAATAAACGCTATGGATACTGCGCATGCATCGCACACAACCACAAAGTTGGGCGTTGAGCCATTTCTGGAACTTAGTCGACACTATCCCGTGATTGATGTTCGTACTTCGGCGGAATTTGCCAAAGGTCATATCCCCGGTGCAATGAATATACCGCTGTTTTCTAATGAAGAACGGGCCATTATCGGCACCACCTATAAGCAAGTTGGTCAAAGGGAGGCGATGCTGTTGGGGTTAGAAATAGTCGGCCCGAAGATGCGGCATCTCATCGAGCACATACAAACCGTAGCTACCGAGAGAACCCTGTTGCTGCACTGCTGGCGCGGTGGCATGCGCAGCGAGAGCGTTGCCTGGCTGGCGGGGTTGTTTGGCTACCGCTGTTATACGCTGCGGCGTGGCTACAAAGGCTTTCGCAATTACGTATTGCAGATGTTAGAACTGCCCAGCCGCCTGCTGATTTTGGGCGGTAAGACCGGTTCCGGTAAAACCGAGATTTTGCAAGTGCTCAAGCAGCAAGGTGAGCAGGTAATCGATTTAGAAGGTTTAGCTCATCACAAAGGCTCATCCTTTGGCGCATTAGGCGAAGCCGATCAGCCTTCCCAACAGCAGTTTGAAAACGAATTAGCCATGCAGTGGCGTCAGCTCAACCTACAGCGCCCCGTTTGGTTAGAGGATGAGAGCCGCCACATCGGCAAGCTCTCCATCCCT
>JAGRBY010001105.1 GCA_020433835.1 Anaerolineae bacterium
TATGTTGACTCAATTAACGAAGAACAACTTAGAAAAATAATGCACCAACGCCATGACTACCGACAAGCTGATTCTGCGATTAAAAGCCATCTATGACGAAATGGTTCAGGCAGAACCATTTCTGGAAGGCCTCGTGGCGGGTATTGCCCCGAAGTATCGGCCAAGCGCCAAAAACCTTTACCGCTACCTGATCTTGCGTTCTTATGACCTAAGAGCAATACACGATTCCTTGTCTGAATTGGGGCTATCTGCTCTTCGTACCTCAGAAAGTTATGTATTAAGCAACCTCGATCAGGTACTCCAAAACTTGTACCGCATAGAGGGACAACACTGGGACAGGAATCAGGATCTGGACTATATCGGGCTAAAGAAAAGTAAAAACTTGCTACGCAAACACACGAAAGAACTATTCAACAGGAGCAATAACAAACATCGCACTGAAATTATGGTCACGCTGCCCAACGAAGCGGCAGAGGATAAAGACCTTTTACGGGATTTGATAAAAGCAGGCATGGCCATTGCCAGAATAAACCTCAGTCATGGAGATGTAGCAATCTGGACTAAAATGATTGAGCACATTCGGAAACTGGAAAAAGAGCTGAACCGGATGGTGAAGATCTATATTGATCTGGCGGGGCCAAAGATCAGGACCGGGGATATTGAAGTACTATCCAAAAAGGGAACGATCAAATCTGCTATCTCCATCAAGGCCGGCGACCGGTTGCTGCTCAGCAGGTGGGAAACCAAAGGCCAAAATCGAGAATCAGAAAAAGACGGCAGTGATGTACGAAGAAAGAAGGTGAGCGTTCAGTTACCTCAAATAATTGCGGATCTGAAGGTGGGGGAATCGGTGTTTTTTGATGACGGGATGATCAGGGGGCAGGTGGTGGCAAAAAATGCCGATGAAGTAGAATTAGAGATCACCGAGGCCTATAAAAAGAAACTGGCGGCCCGAAAAGGCATTAATCTTCCGGATACCCGCCTGAATCTACCTTCTCTGACCGAACAGGACATAGCACTACTGCCTTTTGTTTGCGCCAATGCAGACATCGTCGGATATTCATTTGTACGCACCCCTGAAGATGTGGAGATACTTTATCAGGAGTTGGCCAAGTATAAGCGGCCTGATCTTGGGGTCGTTTTCAAAATAGAGAATAAAGAAGCTTTTGAAAACCTGCCGCTCATTATGCTTGCAGGTATGAAACGAAAATCGATAGGAGTAATGATTGCCCGGGGTGACCTGGCAGTCGAAATCGGTTTTGAAAGGATATCGGAGGTACAGTCGCAAATACTCTGGCTTTGCGAGGCAGCCCATGTCCCGGTGATATGGGCTACCCAGGTACTGGACAATCTGGCTAAAACGGGTATTCCGACGAGGGCCGAAATAACAGATGCTTCGATCAGTGCCAAGGCGGAGTGCGTAATGCTCAATAAAGGGCCATATATCGTTGATGCGGTACGCACCTTGAAAAATATCATCATCAAAATGGAAACACATTCCTACAAAAGAAAATCCGCCTTACGGCCACTGAATGTAGCAGTTCGGGCTTTACAACAATTTAACATCCCTTAAAAAACGACACCATGGAAAAAAGAACCAGAATATTAGTACCAGTAGACTTTTCAACTTGTTCTGAAAACGCATTGATATTTGCGATTCAACTGGCAGATAACATCAATGCCGACTTACAAGTATTGCATGTGCCGCTTTTTGATAGTGGTGTCGGGGAAAACCCCGTTGCTTTATCAATAGCGATTCAAGAGCAAATTCAGCAATCGAAGGAACAGATGAGAAAGTTCATCAAAAAAGCGACCGAAAGTCTTGAGGGTTATCTTAATCAAACTCCTACCCTTCAAACCAGCATTGAATTGGGTAAAGTTGAATTTACAATTCTTGATGAAGCGGTAAGTAATGAGATTGATTATATCATCATGGGCACGCAAGGGGAGAGAAACACTATAGACAGATACCTGGGCACTATGGCCTCAAGTATAGTTAAAAATGCGCTTTGTTCGGTTCTGGTAATACCGGAGAATGCAAAATTTAGAAAAGAAATGGGACTGGGGTATGCCACTGATTTTTCAGAAGTTCCCACATTTGAAATAGGGAAAGCCGTAAAATTTTTTAAACC
>JAGRBY010001106.1 GCA_020433835.1 Anaerolineae bacterium
ATCAAGAGCCTTAAAGTTTTTGTCGATACACGCCGTTGGGTCGATCGCACAAGATGACAGCCACCTGGATATGACTGTCACCTTGTCTTTGCCCGTCTACGTGCATTTTAACGCATGCATCGCTTCGTGGACGCTGAGATAAATGTGGTCGGCTCCGATGTGATCGATAAAGCCGATGCTCTTGAGCCGATCCATTACCGGCCCTTTGATATCAGACAAATGGAAGGCAACGCCGGCATCGCGCAGCTCTTTTATGAGCGATTCGAGCGTTTCCAGCGCGCTAGAGTCGATAAAGTTGATGGCGCTGCCGACCAACACAAAATGTTTGACCTCCGGCCGATCGGCCACAATCTGCAAAACGGTATCTTCCAGATATTTGGTGTTGGCAAAGTAGAGGCTTTCGTCAACCCGCACCGTCAGCACGTGGGGGCAGGTTTTAACGTCGTGGCGCAGAATGTTGCGGTAGGTTTCGCTGCTGCCAACCCGGCCCACAATGGCCATATGCGGGCGGCTGGTGCGCCAGATAAACAACAGAATGGCCGTCGCCGCGCCGACAAGAATGCCGGTTTCAATGCCGACAACCAGCACTGCCCCAAAGGTGATGATCATCGAAGCCGCATCGGCTTTGTTGTAGCGCCACACGTGCTTGAGCGTTTTAATATCGATCAAGCCAAAGACCGCGACCATAATAATCGCGGCCAGCACGGCCCGAGGTAAAAAGTAAAACAGCGGCGTCAGGAAAATGACCGTCAGGCCGATAAGCAAGGCGGTAATCATCGAAGCCAGGCCGGTGTTGGCTCCGGCGGCAAAGTTGACCACCGACCGGCTAAAACCGCCGGTTACCGGGTATCCGCCGGTAAATGTCGCCCCGAAATTGGCCGCTCCGAGCGCAATCAGTTCCTGGTTAGCTTCCACTTTCTCACGGCGTTTGCTGGCCAGCGATTTGGCGACCGAGATACTTTCCATGTAGCCGACAAAACTAATCGTCAGCGCCGTGGGCAACAGCAGTTCCCAGAGCGAGAGATCGAAATAGGGCAAGCTCAAGGGCGGCAAACCGGCCGGGACATCGCCGACAATGGCAACGTTGGCGCGGCTATCAAGCCCCAGCCCCCAAACCAGCAGCGTACCGAGGATAACCACCACCAGCGGCCCCGAGCGCGACACTGGCACCGCAATCGACTCGCTTAAGCCCCTCTGCTGAAGCTGCCGGCCCAGATAATTCTTGAAATAAACAAGCACGGCGATACTGCCCAGGCCAATCGCCACCGTTACCGGGTTGCTGCCCATAATATTTGTGGCGGCATACACCACCAGCTCGTAAAATGCTTCGGTGGAAGGGATAGCCAGCCCTAGCAGGTGTTTGAGCTGGCTAAAGCCGATGATAATCGCCGCCGCGCTGGTAAAGCCGGCCAGAACCGGATGGCTCAAAAAGTTCACCAAAAAGCCGAGCCGTACGACGCCCATCAAAAACTGAATAATGCCGACCAGAAACGCCAGCGTAATCGCCAGCCGAACATACTCGCCGCTGCCCGCTTCGGCCAGGGTGCCGACGCCGGTAGCAACCAGCAGTGAGACAATCGCGACCGGCCCCACAGCCAGGGTGCGACTGGTGCCCAGCAGTCCGTAAAGAACAAGCGGTACAATGCTGGCATACAAGCCGATTTCCGGCGGCAGTCCGGCCAACAGGGCGTAGGCCATCCCCTGCGGCACCAGCATAATGGTGACGATGACGCCGGCCAGAATATCGCCGACCAAATCTTCGCGCCGATAATGCACCAGCCATTTCAAAAAAGGCAGATACCGGACCAACCCTTGATTTTTTGTTTTGCCTGCTGTAGAAATTGTATTAAGTGAGTGAATAGCCATCGTCTTTGTTTCTTACCTCCGCTGGTATGGCGATAGACTTGCTGAGTGCGCGGTTGCAAACCAAGGAGGTGGCAGCACATGTTTGTTCCCCAACCGCAAATGCTCTCTTGGCAGAATATCACTATCCGTTAAAGGATGTGTAAAGCGACTGTAAGGGTCGTGTAAGGAAACGAAACGAATATAGGCGACTGCGATGGGGCAAAAGAGGGATATGCCTTTACTGTTCAATAAAACAACTTGGCTCTTGATGGATTTCAAGGAGGTG
>JAGRBY010001107.1 GCA_020433835.1 Anaerolineae bacterium
CGGTGATACGGTGCTTATTGAAAATCTTTCTACATCAGCTTACATTGAAGTTCAATACCAGGGTGCGCAGGTGATCATTCGCTCGCCCAATCCCTTTGGTACTACTTTATTTGCGCCTTCAGCCACAACTGTTCGCTGGGAGCGGGTTGATAAAGACAGCAATGAGGTTATTACGTCTTCTGCCTCTTTCATTAAACAAGATGATTATATTACCTTGACTGCGCCGGAGTAGGAGACGAAAATTTGCGAGTTCTAATGATTGTTCGGCAGTTTTACCCCTGGATCGGCGGCGCAGAGCGACAAGCTCAGAAATTGTCGCAGGCCTTGATTGCCCAGGGGATGGACGTGAAAGTAATTACCGGCTGGTGGTTTCGGGGCACTTCACAACATGAGGTAGTTGAGGGTATTCCGGTCTACCGCAATTTCACCATGTGGGAAATGTTCGGAATACGCGGTTTACGAAAGTTTGGGTGTTACCTTTATATGATTACACTAATGCTCTATTTGTGGTGGCACCGTCATGAGTATGATTTGCTTCACATGCACCAGCTCAATTATCACACATTTGTGGGCGCACTAGCCGGCAAGTGGTTCAATAAAAAAACAATCGTGAAAATTGCCAACAGCGGATCATACAGCGACCTATTGATGATGCAACAGAATGCTAAACTTCTGGGGACACGTCAAATGCTGCCTGTAGCGTTGCAGACCGATTTTTTTGTGGCAATCACCCCTCTCATTGTTCAAGAACTTCAAGAGGTAGGTATCCCAACCACACGAATTCTGGAAATTCCCAATGGCGTTGATGTCGAAAAAGTTGAACCCAAAGCGAATTATCAGTTACACGACCCAGTTACCTTAGTTTTTGTTGGGCGCTTGCATCCGCAAAAACGACTGGACCTGCTTTTACCCGCCTTCAAGCAAGCTAAGCTAGCTCGCCCTAAGCTCAGGTGGCGACTGTTACTTGTAGGTGATGGTCCACTCCGCGAGTCTCTAGAAACAATGGCTCAGGAGTTGGATAGTGCCGATGAAATAATCTTCTGTGGTGAAACCAACGATGTACCTTGTTACCTGACTCAAGCCGATATTTTTGTCCTGCCTTCTTGTGGCGAAGGTATGTCTAACGCCTTATTAGAAGCAATGACCTATGGCCTGCCCTGCTTGGCCAGCCTCGATGGCGGGAATAATGATATTATCTGTCCTGGCGAAAATGGCCTTTTAGTTGATTGTAATGATCCCGATATCTTAGCCCAAGGGATCACAGGGTTAATTGATAACCATGCACAGCGTGAACGCCTGGGGCAGGCGGCACGTCAAACTGTCGAAAACCGCTTTGCCATAAAGCATATCGCGGAACAGTACATTACTTTATACGATAAGCTGGTTACCTAGCTGAACATAAATAAAGAAACCCTTGGTATAGTCTATTCTATGGTTAGGGTTTTTTGTAGAAAATAGATCAATGCGACCAAATATTTCAAAACATGCTGTGGCTCACCTAATTCAGGTATTTCCCAACCTAACCATAACCTTTGTCTATCGGGAGATTATGGCTCTTGAGGCAATGGGCTTAAAAATTGATACGTTCTCCATCTGGCGACCCAAACCCCAGCAAGTATCGAGCGAGGCCAAGGGCTTTTTAGATACGACTTTTTACATCTTTCCCCTCAAGTGGTTAAGGTTTATTAAGGCGCATCTTTACTTTTTGATCACTCGGCCGGCCAAATATGTAGGAACCTTTATATTTGTACTCACCCGGCCGGGCATGAAGTTCTCACACCTGCGACGGACATTTCTACATTTCTTGTATGGCATCTATTTGGCTTCAGAGATCAAGCAACGTAACCTGCAACATATCCACGCTCATTTTGCGCTTAACGCCGCTACTGTGGCTCTGATCATTAGCCGATTACTGGGGATCACTTTCAGCATAACCGCTCATGCCAACGACATTTTTGACGATCCGATCTTACTCAAAGAAAAATTGGAAAATGCTAAGTTCGTTATCACTATCTCGGAATATAATCGCCGTTATTTGCAGAGTGTGGCTGCAACCCATAACTTGCACATCGTCAATTATGGTTTGGACTTGCGCCAGTTTCGCCCTTTGACCGAACGGACTAAGAGCGAT
>JAGRBY010001108.1 GCA_020433835.1 Anaerolineae bacterium
TAAAGATCTCATTTGGCTGCAAGTTGCTAAGGGCTGGGGATTTGTAATTGTTACCAGCCTGGCGTTGTTTGTCTTGTTACACCGGTTCCAGCGCACTCAGTACCGGTTAGCGCGCAGTGAGCAGCAGTATCGCCGCTTATTTGAACATGCTTACGATCCGATATTGCTGTTTTCGAAAGAAGGTCACTGTATTGATGCCAATCCCCAGGCCGAGGTCTTGACCGGCTATTCTCGTGAGCAACTGCTGACGCTCCCTTTGTCAAGCCTTGCCCCTCAAATGTCACTTCAAGAAATCAACCGTCTCTTTAAGCAGACGAAAGAAACGGGTTTTATTCGACAAGAAACCACCCTTATGCGCCGGGATGGAGCAATTCGCTGGGTAGAATATACTTTGGTCAGGGATACCGTTGATTATTATCCGGTGATTGTGCGTGATGTTACCGCCCAAAAGAAACACCTTGAAACCCTGCAACGGGCTGCCTTGATTTTTCACCATCTCACCGTAGGAATTTTGGTAACCGACGAAGGCGGGCGTATAACGGATATCAACCCGGCCGCAGAAAAGATGTTTGGGTACAACAAAGCCGAAATGATAGGGCAAACGACCGGGGTGTTGTATGACATTCAGTTAAAAAAGACGCGGGTAGCCATGATGGCCGCCTTACAAGAAACCGGCTCTTGGCAAGGTGAAGTCAAGTTTAGGCGCAAGAGTAGTCAAATCGGGATCTGTGAACGGGTTATTGTGCCGCTTTTGGATGAGCAGAACCGGATGATAGGACGGATTAGTATTAACCAGGATATTACTGAGCGCAAAAAAACAGAGATAGAATTGCGGCAGAAAAATGCAGAAATGGAAGCGGTTTTCCGGGCTATGCCTGATCTCTATCTTCGGCTGGATGATACAGGCCAGGTTCTTGATGTCAAGCCCAATCTTTACCATGCTCTCCCTCTGCCACCGTCAGACTTGACCTACAGTCACATCTATGCTGTACTTTCACCGGCTACAGCCGATACATTTGCCCAAGCCATTTCCCAAGCCTTAGCCACGAAAGTAGTGACCAGCGTTCAGTATTCGTTTGTCTCAAGCCCCAAAGTTTATGAAGCACGCTTCTCAGCGTTAAATGCGGATGAGGTCGTGGCCTTGTGTCGAGACATCACGGCGTATAAACAGGCAGAAGCCCGATTGAAACTCCAAAGCACCCTGTTAAGCGCGATTAGCGAAGCGAGTTTAGATGGTATTTTTGTGGGCTCAATAGAGGGTAAATGCATCTATTACAATCACAACTTTGTAGAGATGTGGTCCGTACCGCAAAAAATCTTACAGCAAGACGACTCGGCCCAGTTCGCTGAATGGGTTTACGAGCAAGTCACGGAGCCGCATAAATGCCGGGCTGATTTTGAGCGCCTCATGCCGAACATCATTGAGGTTGATCAAACGCAAATTCATCTCACCGACGGTCGGACCTTTGACCGATACAGTACTCCGCTCATTGACGAGCAGACCCATTACGGCCGGGTCTGGTATTATCGTGACATAACGGAGAAACTAAAATTGGAAGCCCAATTACGCCAGTCCCAGAAAATGGAGGCGATTGGTCGACTGGCCGGGGGAGTGGCCCATGATTTTAACAATATCTTAACCATTATAATCGGAAAGTTAGAGCTTGTTATGGACAGTAACCCGGACCTGCCGACCTCAGTCCAGCAGGACCTTGATACAGTGCAGGCAGCGGCCCAGCGTGCTGCCAAGTTAACGTCTCAGTTGCTGGCTTTTAGCCGGCAACAAATTGTGCAGGCTCAACCCGTCGCTATTAATGACCTCATTCAAGGTTTGAAGCGCTTACTAGAAAGCATGATTGGTGACGATATTGTCCTTGAATTAGCGCTGCGTGCTGACCCTGACTGGGTTATCTTTGATCCCAACCAGTTGGAACAAGTGTTGTTCAACTTGGTGGCTAATGCCCGGGATGCGATGCCCGAAGGCGGGCAAATAACGATTGCCACCGCCACCGTCAAGTCCGATGCGGAAGAAGCCTCTACCAGCCCCTATGTGCTGTTCACTGTGAGCGATACCGGTCGGGGCATTGACCCCCAAACCCAGGCAAAGATGTTTGACCCATTT
>JAGRBY010001109.1 GCA_020433835.1 Anaerolineae bacterium
TACCAGCAAGCCCGCGCCCTGCTGAAAAAATTGATCAACGCCAAAGACAAAGATGAACTGCAAAAAATCATCAGCAACAACGTCAGCAGCTGCGACGGCGTCTTTTTCGCCGAACTGGAAGCCGTTGTCGATCAATTTCGGGCCAGGGGTGATGAAGCCAGCGCCCAAAAACTAAAAGCCCTGGGCGACTACATGGCCCGCCTCCGCTTTATGATCTAAGATCATCGCCCATCAGGCTCAGGTATTTTACCAACCCTCGTTATCATTCTCGCTGCGGCGATCAATCCATCCCTGCCGGGCGCGAGAAACCACATCCCGATCGTCGATAGACATCACAATAAAAATCCCCACCCCAATGATGGTCACCAGCGTTATCGCAACCACCACTGCCAGAACAATCAATATCATATACATGGCCTAAAGACCCCTACTACTTTCACGTAACTTGACATAGAACTAAAAAATCGTAGACTCAAAAATGCAATATTATGTAATGCTGCACGCACTCTGTGCATCCGAGTATACCATAAAGGGTTTAAGATCGCATGGCGGCCGGTAAAAACAAAGCCCAAACCAACCTTACCATCGAACAGTTTTTGTCTCGCCTGGCACCCTATCAGCGTGAAATCGCCGGAGCGCTTATCCTCTTTCTGTCGATTATCACGCTGCTCAGTCTGCTCTCGCTCTCTGAGGGAACGGTTAGCGGTTGGTGGGCCGATTTCTTTCGCCAGCTATTCGGCTGGGGAGCCGTCCCGGCCACCGTATTGTTGACCATCCTGGGCGGGCTGCTCACCTTTAGCCGTTTAAAAGAAGAGGACAAAACGCTGCCCTTCGATATGATTATTGGCGGTGAAATCCTGCTCATTGTCGGCCTGGCGCTCACCCATTTGATGGTTGTTGAACCGGGCGAAGTTGCGGTTCGGTTGGCCCGCGAAGGCGGCGGCGGCGGCTTCATCGGCTGGGGTGTCAGCAACTTTATGATCGAGTTAATGGGCGCGACGGCGGCGATTATTTTTCTGGTTATCGCCGGTGTGCTGGCAATCGGCATTATCGCCCGCTTCTCCTTTCGCGATGCCGCCCATTGGACCGGGCTGGTAAACGATTGGGCGCAGCAGCAGTTGGAAGAACAAGAGCCAGACGCGCCGCTTGAAACCCTCGACCCGGAGCCGGCTCCCGCTCAGAAAAAATCTACCAAATCAGCCCCGGCCAAAGCCAAACAGCAAAAACTGCCTGTCCCGGAAATGACCGTTGAATCGGCCTTAATGACGATGCCTGACACGCAGCGCACGCTTCCACCTATCACCCTCTTGGCTCCGCCGGTGAAGGATGCCGGGCAGGGCGCTAACGCTCGCTACCAGGCTCAAATCATCGAGGATACCTTAGGTGGTTTTGGCATTCCGGCTGAGGTTGTCGAAATCAACACCGGCCCAACCGTAACCCAATTCGGCCTGAAACTGGGCACCATCGAGCGCAAACAGCCCGACGGCACCATCATTCAGCAGCGCATTCGGGTGAATAAAGTGGTGGCCCTCAGCAACGATCTGGCGCTGGCGCTGTCAGCCGCGCCGATTCGTATCGAAGCGCCGGTGCCGGGCCGCCCACTGGTCGGCATCGAGGTGCCGAATACGGACAAAACGATGGTTTCACTGCGTGGCGTCATGGAGAGCGAAGATTTTCAAAAGAGCCGCAAGCCCCTTTTGGTGGCGCTGGGCAAAGGCGTATCGGGCCAGGCGGTTTCGGCATCACTATCTGAAATGCCACACGTGCTAATTGCCGGGGCAACCGGCTCCGGGAAGTCGGTTTGTATCAACACGCTCATCTCAACGCTGCTGTTCACCCACGCCCCGGAGCAGCTTCGCTTTTTAATGATCGACCCCAAGATGGTTGAGCTAACCAGCTACAACGGCATCCCCCATTTGATCGCGCCGGTCGTCACCGATTTTGAGCAGGTGGTCGGCGCTTTAGCCTGGGCCACCCGCGAGATGGAACGGCGCTATAAACTGTTTGCCGCCGCCGGTGCTCGCAGCCTGAGCGGCTACAATCGCAAAGTAGGCGCGAAAGGTGAGCGCCTGCCGTTTCTCGTCATCGTCATCGACGAACTGGCCGACCTGATGATGATGG
>JAGRBY010000110.1 GCA_020433835.1 Anaerolineae bacterium
ACAGTGTCCACATTTTATTTGATACACCTGCCCAATATCGACAGGCGGCTTAACCGGGTATCTTTTTGACATAGCTTCTTTGCTCAGCATAGTTTGAATAGAGAGGAAAAAACGACAAACCAACGACAACCTTAAATTGACATAATAGAGTGAAGTATTATAGTATTAAAGTAGTTCTTCACAAGGCTACGGTTTCCGTAAGCTTTATTAAAGAAGAGTGATATAAAATTTAGGTCTTACCATGTTTGCACTTTTTTAGAAACCAGGGTTTTGATACCGTATTGATACCCTTTTGCGGCCAAAAGCGCTCTTTTTAATGCTAAAAACCCTGGTTTCTGGCCCTAATTCGTTAAAGTGCAAAGGTAGTGTTAGGTCTGTTATCACCTTATAAGCAAAGTATTTGGGCTGACAAGCGTATAATAGAAGTTGATAGCGCTAGCCAAACACCCCATCGCCTTTACCAAATTCGATCCCACCAATATCGGCATTTCTCTATCAAACCTGTCTTGTCAAACTTGGTTTCTACCCAATAACGTCTATACTTATATACAAGCCTTTTTATACAATCGATGAGCGAAATTGTAGATGATAAACCAAATCAGTCAAGTTGTTAGTTTGCCCTCCTTTAAAAAGGTCTTTACCCTGCTCTTTACGTTTTTATTTTTAATCGCCGGTGGTTTGCTTGCCGCGATCATCTTTACCGTACTGGGCTTTCAAATCTTTTATCTCGACCGCGCCTATCCGGGCGTTACCGTCAACGGCATCGATGTAACCGGCTTCACCCAGCCGGAGATTGTCGATGTGGTTGCCCAGCAAGCCGAAGAGATCCTGCAAGAACCGATCACGATTCAGGTGGGCGAAGAAATGCACACCTTTACCAAAAAAGATTTGGGCATTTACGTTGATGTTGAAGCCACGGCCAATAAGGCCTATAATATCGGCCGGCAGGGCAATCTACTGGTCGATGTGCCGATGCATCTTTCACTCTTATCGCGATCGCGCGATGTACAGCCGGTAGTGCTTTACGATACCGGGCCAAGCCACCAAATTCTACAATCGCTCATTGAGGTGAGCGATTATCCACCGCAAAAAGCCCAGTTGGTTATCCACTCTGTTGATAAAGTTGAAATTATACCGGCCAGCTTTGGGCAACGCTTGCATGTAGACGCGACCCGCCCACTCATCGAGGCGGCGCTCTTTAGCGATAACACCGAGCCTGTGCAGGCTGTGACCCAAAAAATTCAGCCGGAACTTTCGAATGAAGATGTCGCGCCGGCCTATCGGCAGGTAACCAATCTGCTGGCCAAACCGTTAACCTTCAGCGCCAAATCCGGCCCCGATCCAATCGAGTGGCGCATCGAGCCTAAAACGCTACTGTCAATGTTTGATCTGGTGGAGTGGGTTGATGATAACGGCAAACTGCAACTTAAGATGGATCTCAAACAAGATGCGTTTATGCCTTATTACGAGGAGTTTGCCCAACGTATCGACCAAGAGAGTGTTGATGCCGAACTGCGTTTTGACGAAGAAGAGAACAAACTGGTAGTGCTGAAAGAGAGCCAAGACGGCCGCCATCTTGATATCGATGCTGCCTGGGATAAAACGGTGGCGGCCATTGAAGACGGGTCCAATTCTGTTGAGCTGCCCGTTATTTTCACTCCGGCCCGTATCCCCAGCCAAGACCTCAACGCTTTGGGCATCAAAGAAGTTATTGCCGAGTCGACATCCTATTTTGCTGGTTCTAATGAAGGCCGCATGAACAATATCAAAGTTGCGGCTTCGAAATTTGATAACGTGATCGTTCCGCCGAATGAAATTTTTTCATTTAATGAGCATCTTGGCGATGTCTCTAAAGAAGAGGGTTACGATGAGTCGCTTATTATTTTTGGCGACCGAACTACGGTGGGCATTGGCGGTGGCGTTTGCCAGGTCAGTACCACCGCTTTCCGCACGGCTTTGTATGGCGGTTTTGAAATTGTCGAGCGCTGGGCGCATGGCTATCGTGTGGGCTGGTATGAAATCAATTCCGACATCGGCCTGGATGCAACCATCTACTCACCGGATGTCGATTTTCGCTTTCGAAACGATACCGATCACTACCTGCTTATCCACACCGAGACCGATTTAGAAGCAGCAACCGTCACGTTTCGCTTCTATGGCACGCCCACCAACCGTGAGGTAGTGATCAGCGAACCGACGATAACGGACGTTGTTAAGCATGACCCGCCCATTTATGAAAATGATCCTGCGCTGGCAGAGGGCATTATTAAACAGGTAGATTGGGCCCAAGACGGTATGAAGGTGAGCATAACCCGTTTGGTAAAAGAGGACAACCAGCTGCTTTACAAAGATGAAATTATAAGTCGTTACCGGCCTTGGACGGCCGTTTATAAAGTGGGTACAAAAAAGACCCAACCGCCACCTTACAATCCGAACACTTTAAATCCGGCCAACCGAATTTATCGGTAATGTGATAAATTACGTAGCTCTCTCGCTACCCGGACCATACCTGGTGGCCTACAACTGTTCATATTCGGGATTTTTCAAAAGTGACTGTCACCAGAACTGCATGGCGTTACGTGGCTGTCACTAAATTTACGAAAGCCCGAATATCTTAACCTGATTCATTGACTACGTCACTTTGGGGAGTTTTTTATGGCGGGAGAAACGGTTCTTGTTGTCGATAACCGTGAAGATAGTATTAAATTTTTGCGTGCCTATGTTTTGAAGCCAAACGGCTATAAAATGTTTGAGGCCTCCAACGGGGCCGATGCGCTTAAGATTGTTCTTTCTCAAAAAGTCGATCTTATTATCTCTGATCTGGTCATGCCTCGCATGGGCGGCCTGGAGCTGCTTGAGGCTTTGCGTGAGAAAGAAATCGATACCCCCACCATTTTGATGACCTTTCACGGCTCTGAAGGCACGGCCGTAAGAGCCTTTAGGTTGGGTGCCCGCGATTATATTATCAAACCCTTCGCTATTGATGAAATGCTGATTGCCATCGATAGAGCCTTAACCGAAGCCCGCCTGCGCAAAGAGCGCGATCAGCTTACCCAAACGGTCTTAAAAGTAAATCATCAGCTTGAAAATCGGATGCAAGAACTGCGCTTTTTGTATGGAATTGGGCGTTCCGTTACCTCGTTGCACGATATTCAACAAATACTCAACCGCATTGTCGATGCCGCCGCTTTTTTAACCGAGGCCGAAGAAGCTTCGCTCATGCTCATCGATGAAGAATCGGGCGATCTCTATCTTCGCGCCGCCCGAGGCTTGAACGAGGAGAAAGCGTCTGGTTTTCGTATCAAAATGCATGATAGCATCGCCGGTCAGGTGGTTCAATCGGGCCAACCCATCTCAATTGGCGGCCAAAATGATGATGACACTTTTAAGGTCAAAACCGGCTACTTTGTAAAGTCACTGCTCAACGTGCCCATCAAAAATAAAGATGAGATGATTGGCGTTTTGGCTGTAAACAACAAAAACACGGCCAGAGCCTTTACCGACCGCCACCTTAATTTGCTGACAGCCCTGGCCGATTATGCCAGCGTTGCCATAGATAACGCGCGGCTGTACACCAAACTATCCGCCGACGTCGACCAGGCCCAAAAATCAAGCCGCCAGCTTGAGGATCTGGTTGAAGCCAAAAGTGATGCGCTGGAAAGCGCTAACCGCCAACTCTCAAAATCAGAAAAGCTGGCAATTTTGGGCCATATGGCCGCCGGCGTGGTCAACGAACTACACCTGCCCTTAAATCACTTACTCGACAACCTGTACCAACTTGAAAACACTGTCGAACCGTCGCCCAAAAATCTCCAAATTATCTCGGCTATCGAGCGCGATACCCTGCACTGCCAGCAAACGGTCGACAGCCTGCTCGATTTTTCGAACTCGCAGAATTATCAAACTGACGACATCGATCTTAACGACATCATTGAGGCCGCCTGGGCCAGGTACGCCAACGAGCATGCCGAAACCGGCCATTTGGTAGAGTTTGTGCGCGGTTTCGATCCCCAACTGCCTCTCATTCCTGCTGACGGCAGGCAGCTTAAACAGGCCCTATTTTATCTAATCCGGTACGCCTATTTGGATATGCGCCAAGGCGGGACACTACGCATCACCAATCGCGTGGTTGGGCCGCATGTTCAAATCATCATCAGCGATACGGGCGCAGGATTGTCGAAAGACGATCTGCGCCACATCTTCGACCCATTTTATACCAACGGAAACCATACCTTTGGGCTAGACCTCTCCATTGCTCAGGCCGTTATCAACCGCCACGGCGGCACAATTGAGGTTGAAAGTGAGCGCGGTCAGGGTACCACCTTTACTATTCACTTGCCTAAATAACCAAAAGACCCTAATGTTTAGGTAAACAATTAGGGTCTTGGGCTTACACATATTCCGTTACTGAGCCTACGTGGGGCGGTGTACTTAACGGCGCAGCAGCATCTTGCCGCTTTCGGCTACGCCGGCTGCCACAGCCGACTTAATTAAATCGACCAAAATAAACGGCACAACGCCTAAGGCCCAGGCTTTTTGCGCACTACCCAGCATAACACCCAGCCAAACAGCACCAAACAGGTAGATAATCGCTACGCCAGCCAAAGCAGCCACAAAGTTACCCCACCAATTGTGGATCGAGAAACGTTCGGCCAACCAGCCGACCACAAATGCCGCCGGTAAGTAGCCAATAAGATAACCGGCTGTCGGACCAAAGAAGGCTGCTGCGCCAATGCCACTGGCATCAACCGGCAAACCAACAGCCATCATCCCCAGATAGGTTAACACTGCTAAAGCGCCGGCGCGAGAGCCAAGCACCAACCCGGCTAAAACAACGGCCAATAAGGTTAGCGTAATCGGTATGGGGGTAAACGGTAGAAAAATAGTAACACGAGCGGCAATAGCTATCACAGCGGCAAAGAATAGAATTGCTGCGATACTTAGCCATAAAGTTTGATTAATGTAAACTGATAACGATCGTGATTGCATAATGTGTGTTGCTCCTCTCTTCTTTGAAAAATAGGTTTTGTTGGTAATTCATCCCCTGCATACGGCTCAGTATTGGGCCTCATCGGGTTATGCCGACCATCAATTTTTCAGTGCGATGACCGAGCAGCCCGTTTAAGTTCCCGTATTGTAGCACAAGACAATGTTTTTTCGCCACAATAGAAGATCTGACACTAAAAAGCTCCTAATGTTTTGCAATGATTAGGAGCTTTGTAAGTACAGCTATGTTGTTACTGAGCCTACGCGGGGCGGCGGACTTAACGGCGCAGCAGCATTTTGCCGCTTTCGGCTACACCAGCTGCAACAGCCGACTTAATTACGTCGACCAAGATGAAAGGTACAACGCCTAAGGTCCAGGCTTTTTGCGCACTGCCGAGCATAACACCCAGCCAGGTTGCGCCAAACAGATAGATAATCCCTACGCCGGCCAGAGCAGCCACAAAGTTACCCCACCAATTGTGGATCGAGAAACGTTCGGCCAACCAGCCGACCACAAATGCCGCCGGGACATAGCTAATTAAGTAACCGGCTGTTGGGCCAAAAAAGGCCGCCGGACCAATGCCACTGGCATCAAACGGCAAACCAACGGCGATCATGCCCAGATAGGTTAATGCGGCAAAAGCACCGGCCCGTGAACCGAGTACCAATCCGGCCAAAATAACCGCCAGCACCTGGAGGGTAATTGGCACCGGGGTAAACGGCAGAAAAATGGTGATACGGGCGGTAAGCGCGATCAAGGCAGCAAAGATAATGATCGCCGCGACACTTCGCCATAGAGTTTGATTAATATAAACCGATAATGATCGTGACTGCATAACGTGTGTTACTCCTCTCTTCATTGAAAAAATCGTTTTGTTAGTAGTACATACCCCGCTTTACTGCTCAGTCTTAAGCCTCGCCGGGTTATGCGCATCGGCTTGGTAGCACGATGGCCCATTAGCCCGTTTAAGCTCCCGTATTGTAACACAAGGTGCCGATTTTTCGCATTTTTGGTAATCGACTCGAATAAAAGGCCAGGACTTACGCAGTTATAAAGGTGACAGTCACTTGGACACCCTAAATCAACCTATTTGGGCTAATCCAAGGCCGATTTACAACCAATAAGTGACTGTCACCTGATTTTGTTTGTGTATGATCTACTGCTCTAAGAAGCCTTGCTTAAGCAGTTCGCGGCGGGCGCGTTTAAGTTTTTGCGAGGTATCGCGATAGTGGGGATCGTGTTGGGCCACCTGCTCAAAACGGGTTTTGGCTTCAGACCATTTGCGCTGCTGCAAATATTGCTCGGCTTCGGTGTACAAAGCCAGCAAAGCTTTTTGTTTGCGCCGCGCCTCGCGCAGCAGCGTCAGAGTATCTTGATAGGTGGGATCGATGGTTAGAATTTCGGTGAAGAGAGCCAGCGCCTGCGCCCACTTTTTTTGATCGTAAAGCTGACGGCCTTGCTCATAGAGAGCGTTAAGCCGCCGCTCTTGAGGGCTAAGCCGCGTTTGGCGGGCTACCGGCAGCAAATCTTTATAAGCCTGGCTGATTTTTTTAAAGGTTTCTGCCGCTTTGGCACGTTCGGCAGGGTCAACAAAGCGGTCAGGGTGATAGCATTTCGCCAGAGCGCGATATTGCTCTCGAATACGTCGGGGCGATGCATTTTCGGGAAGTTCCAGAATTTGGTAAGCTTCTTTGGCGGTCAACGTGGCCTCGATGCAGTGGACGTTTCTACTTTCTTGAAAATAGCGTTTGTCTGTTAGCCTTGTAAAGATATAAATTCTTGTGCCTGTGTCGCACGTTCTGTTTCTCTCTTGATGATAACACAATACCCCCTCTCAAGACAACTTAAAAACCGGTAGACATGAAAGCTAAAGCTGTGCCCCAGAGTTCCTAAAACCGTATATTGATTAAGCAAACATTTTTCTACAATTATCTCCACATTTTATGGTGTTATTGATTACTTTTACAAAATTTTGGCGTTATCGGCCTCTTTAAAGAATTTTTATCGCTATTATTGCTAAATATCCAAATTCTTCCAACGCAATTTCAACAAAATCCTAAATATACCTTCATATTTTTTCATATTTTCTACACTTACAATACAACAAGATTAGACTGTTGACATCGAGGCATGGTTATGAAAGAAGCGGCTAAAATCAATCCATTTTATAATACCCTCTGTCCAGTCCCACCCACGATAAGACGCTTTTTAGTTATCCCTCTGCCGCTATTATTGCTTGTCCCACTAGACATGATGAGCGCCGAACGCGTGCGTGAAGCCGCCTACCAGCTAAAGATGCACAGCCGCCAAAAACAAGTGGCTGAAACTCCGGGCGCTCTGGAGAAGCTAAAAGCAGCGCAGGTTGAGTTTCAAGCGCATATCGAGATACACTGTTTATGCCATGAACTACAACCGGTAACAGCGTTTTATACGCAAGGATAAATCATGAGTAGAAGAAGTAAAATATATAGCTACCAGCCACATTTATTATATTTAAATTATGCCGTTATCAAGCGCTTTGTAGTTATTGTGGTACCCTTATTACTGCTATTGATTTTGGGCGGGTACTATGTCTATACGCTTGAAATTCGGGATAAGAAAGCGAAAATAGAGCAGCAACAGCTTCAACTCATTAACACCCAACAGCTCACCATCGACAGTACCCTCCAATCCGCCGTCTCCGACTTACTGTTGTTATCTGAGGGCAGCGCCTTGCAGGCCGTACTGGACTCCAGACGTCCCTCCGGGATGTCAAACCAGAGATTATTGGAAATTTACTTTTCGTTTATCGCCAAGCGGGGCATTTACGACCAGATCCAAGTTCTCGATACAACCGGAACAGAAGTGGCACGCGTGAACTATAATTATGGGCATCCTACCTTTACCCCGCCCAATCGACTGGCGAAAGACAATGATCCCTCTTTTAAGGCCACCATATTATTGGCACAAAATGAAATCTCCATCTCGCCACTTCAACTCAATACCAAAAATGGACAGTTTGAACGACCATTAAAGCCTGTTATTCATTTAGGTACACCTGTGTTTGATCAAAAAGGGCAAAAATTGGGCATAGTAAAACTAACCCTTTTAGGCGACACAATCTTGAACGGACTTGACCGTAATGCCGAAGTGGGACAAAGCGAAATTATGCTGCTCAATGCCCAGGGTTTTTATCTTAAAGCACCCGACCCCAAAGATGAGTGGGGTTTTATGACTGCTTGGAGCATAGTGGAGAGTAAGCGAATACAGACCTTTGAAAATGATTTTAACGATGCCTGGGCAACTATCCAAAGCGAGGAAACAGGCCAAATTTATACGGCTGACGGATTGTTTACTTTTCAAACCATTCGACCCTTTCACGATGGTTTATTTCGAGAAGTAGAAGGCATTTTTACGCCCAAACTGATTACTGACGATTATCACTGGAAGTATGTTTCTCGGGTTTCGCCCGATCATCTAAAGAACGAACTAAGCCCGTTACAGACTTTGTTTATTCTAATAATGGGTTTGTTTAGTGGTGGGGTAATTGTTATTTCTTGGATTATAGCCCAAAACAGCGTGATGAGAGAGGTGTCAGAGCAAAAAGCAAGCATGTTGTCGCAGGCCATTGAGACCAGTCCGGCAATTGCTGTTATTACCGATACCAAGAACTGTATTCAATATGTCAACCCTAAATTTACCGAGGTCACCGGCTATACGGTCGCCGAGGTAATAGGCCTCAATGTAGTACAGTTAAGCGGTGTATCAGCCGAACAAGCGCGGGAAAAAATCGAGGCCATCAAAGAGAAGGGGGTCTGGCACGGTACGCACAAAATCCGCAAAAAGAACGGCGAAATGTATTGGGAGTTAGCGGCTATTTCGGCTATAAAAAACGCCAACAATAAAATTATTCATTATGCCCGCATTGCCGTGGACGTAACAGACAACAAGAAAATGGAGGAAGAACTGCGGCAGGCAAAAGAGACAGCAGAGGCTATGAGCCGGGCCAAAAGCGAATTTCTGGCCAACATGAGCCACGAAATCCGCACTCCGATGAATGGCGTTATCGGCATGACCGAATTGGCGCTGGACACCCCGCTTACCGGCGAACAGCGCGACTACTTAACCACCGTTCAAGTCTCGGCTGAGGCGCTGTTGAAATTGCTAAACGATATTCTCGACCTCTCCAAAATTGAAGCCGGTCGGCTGGAATTGGAAACGGTGGAATTCAATATTTGGGAAACGGTAGAGAAAACAATCGATATTCTAGTGCCCCGCGCCTTCAATAATAAGCTCGAATTTCTGTTTAATATTGATCCCGATGTGCCTATTAGCGTTAAAGGTGATCCATTTCGTATCCGCCAGGTGCTGGTTAACCTCATTGGTAACGCCATCAAATTTACCGACCAGGGCGAGATTGTGGTTACGGTACAAAAGCAGAATGAGGATAATAAAACCATTACGCTGCTGTGTGCGGTTACCGACACCGGCATCGGCATTCCGGCCGACAAGCAGGCCAAAATCTTCGAAAGTTTTGCACAAGCCGATAGCAGTATTACCCGCCAATTCGGCGGCACCGGCTTAGGGTTAACCATTTCCCACCAGTTAGTGCAAATGATGGGCGGAGAAATGTGGGTTGAAAGCCAAGAAGGCCAGGGCAGCACCTTTTTCTTCACCCTAACTTTAGTCAAGCAGGCTAATGCGCAGGCACTCGATCTTTTGCCCAATGTTGGAACGCTGCAAGGACGACGCGTAATGATTATTGACGATAACACAACCAATCGCCATATAGTGCAAAAAACCTTGCAAGCGTTTGGTTGTCTCACGGACGAAGCAGCTAATGGCCGGGAAGGGATAAAGCAGATTTGCCATGCTTTAAGTGTTGGCCGGCCGTTCGATTTGCTGCTGTTAGATGTGGTAATGGAACAGGTAAACGGTTTTGAGGTGCTACAGAGTATTCGACAGTGGCCCGAACTGAATTCGCTGCCGGTTATCATGCTAACCTCTGTCGACAATTTAAGCTGCTTAAACGACAACCAAAATCTGGGCTGGTCGGGGTATTTAACCAAACCGCTAAAACAATTGGATCTGCTGGAGGCAATGGTAAAAGCGCTTGACAAAAGTGGGGCACAACCCCCATCGGTTGCTTTGCTCCCTCCACCTTCCGAAGCCCTCCCGACCGCGCCCGCTCTTAATATCTTGTTAACTGAAGACAACGAGATTAATCGCCAAGTGGCCGTTGGTATCCTCAAACAGGCCGGACATCAGGTAACCATTGCCGAGAACGGACACCAGGCGCTGGAACGACTGGAGGTAAATGGTAGCTTTGATTTAATTTTGATGGATATTCAGATGCCGGTTATGGATGGTCTCCAAGCCACAAAAACCATTCGCCACAATCCGCGCTGGCGGCATATTCCAATTGTTGCTCTTACAGCGCACGCCATGAATGGCGATCGCGAAAACTTTTTAGAACTGGGAATGAATGACTACCTGAGTAAACCGGTGCGAACCAAAGAATTAGTGACCGTGATAGATCGCACGCTATCAGCCTCGAAACCCATCGAGGCGGCGAGCAAGTCGAAGCAGAATATTCATATCCCTCGCCTATTTAATGACAAAGTGCTGTTAGAAGCGTTAGGCGGTGACACCGCACTTTTTGAAGAATTAATGACGAAGTTCATCGATCAACTACACAGACAAATACTGGAGATAGAGGCGGCCCTTGCGGCCGGCGATATGAAACAGCTTGGTCAGATAGCCCACACATTAAAAGGCACTGCTGCTATGATGAGTGCCGAGCGGCTGCAAGAGGCTGCCTCTCGGCTGGAAATGATTTATCGCAAAGGCAGTATCGATCAGGCTTCGGAAGCCTTGGCCGATCTGCAAGATGCTCAAATTAAATTTCAAATGCACATCGAAACCCGCTGGCCCCATTTAAGCCTTGAGCTACAGCCGGGGTAAAGGGTTTTCATTTATAACCCAATAATTTTATTTCTCTTAAAGGTGAGAGTTACTTTTTATGGGACAAAACCATTTAGCACATCACGCAGATGGAGATTGTCACCAGGTAGCCGTCACCTTGTTGCTATCTTTAGAACCTATAACCTTGGTAGGGTTAGGTTTCATCACTTTTTAGGTATGGTATAATATGGTTACATTTACCCTTTACAATTTATTGAGAAAAAAATATGTAAGTGCCTTACAAACCCGATGGCCGTCACAATTACGCGGTTATCTTTGGCACAGCGTAGATCAGAGTAGATTTACACCAGGCCATACCCTAGAGCCGCTTTGCAATGATGCACTTATAAGCCAAGGACGAAAGAACATGACTGCGGACCCACCTCCCCAGCACGATCAGGAAGCTTTATATAAAGCCCTCTTCGAACAGGCTACCGACGGCATTTTTGTCGCCAACAGGAACGGTTTCCTCATTGAGGTTAATCCGCACGGCTGCCAGATGCTGGGCTATACGCGTGCGGAGATATTACAGCTCTCAATAGATGATCTCATCCCGGACGGGGACCGAGAGACGAATCTGCTATCTATGGCTGCGCTGCGGAATGGGGAAACCGTGCGCAAAGAAAGCCGTCTATGCGGCAAAGATGGCCGGCTGGTGCCGGTAGAAACCAGCGCCCGTATGCTGGCCAACGGCCATTTTTTGGCCATTATACGCGACATCAGCATGCGCAAAGAGACTGAAAATAAACTGCGCGACACCACCCAAAAATTACAACGGGTTACGGCATCTGTTTCAGACTATCTGTGGAGCAGTGAGCTTGATGAACAGGGAAATTGGTCGTACAACTATTACTCACCCGTTGTTGAACAAATTACAGGCTATCCCCCATCCTTCTACCTGAAAAATCCCCAGCGCTGGTTGAGTACTATCCACCCCGATGACCAAACACGCCTCTTTGCCGCTTTGCAGCGTATTATCAACGGCCAATCAATGCGTGAAGAAGAGGAATACCGTATCATACGCCCCGATGGAACGGTGCGTTGGGTTAGAGATTGTGTCACCGTAACCCAGCAGGAGTCAGGCCACATGCATATCGATGGCGTGGTCAGCGACATCACCGAACGCAAGCAGATACAACAGGAAAACCAGTCTCATCTCTGGTTCTTGGAAAGTCTTGACCGCATTAACCGCACCATACAGGGAACAAATGACATCAAGCAGATGATGAGCGAGGTACTGGATGTTATCCTGTCCCTCTTTAATTGCGACCGGGCCTGGCTGGTTTACCCCTGTGACCCCGAAACAGACTTTTGGGAAGTACCCATGGAGAAGACCCGGCCGGAATACCCAGGGGCCGGTGCTCTGGGCTTAAAAATACCGCTCACTCCGGAAATAGCCACCATCATGCGCTTAGTCAACGCCTCAAGCAGCCCAGTAAAATTTAGCCCTAAAAGTGAACACAACGTCCCGGCGGAGATTGCCCAAAATTTCAGCGTTCAGTCCATGATCGCCACGACCTTCCACCCCAAGTCGGACAAACCGTGGGTATTTGGTTTACACCAATGTGCTTATGCACGACAGTGGACAGCGGCAGAAGAACGGCTATTCCAGGAGATTGGTCACCGTTTGGCCGACAGTTTAACCAGTTTGTTGACCTACCGCGAACTGCGCGAAAGCGAGGATCGGTTAGAAGAGGCTGAACGGGTTGCTCATGTGGGTTATTGGGAATTTGACCTTGTGCAAGAACGCCTCATTTTGTCTAACGAAACCTACCGTATCTTTGGATTACCGCCGCAAGAAAGCATCACCGACTTAAACGTGGTCAATAACCTTATCCATCCAGAAGACATTCCGGCTGTAGAGCAGAGTGTGGCTGAGGCACTGCAAGGAAGTGATCACTATGGTGTAGACTACCGTATCATTCACCCTAACGGTGATACCCGGATTGTTCACAGCCGAGGTCATGTAATACGGGATGAGTCTGGCCAACCCCGCCGCCTGTTTGGTACGACACAAGATATTACCGAACGCCGGCAAGCAAATGACGAACTCTGCGCCAGTGAGGCCCGCTTCCGCACCTTTGTTGACCATGCCACCGACGCCTTCTTTATGCATGATGATCGAGGCAATATCGTAGATGTAAATCAGCAGGCTTGCGAGAGCTTAGGCTACACGCGGGAAGAACTTTTGGGGTTACCGCTCCATAAGTTTAATACAGAGGTAGACCAAGCGACTATCAACAAAATAGATGCACAACTCAACGCCGGAGAAGACGTAACGTTTGAGGCGTACTACCGGCGCAAAGATGGAACCAGGTTTCCCGTTGAAGTCCGTATTCGCTCGTTTTGGCAGGGTGAGCACCATTACGGAGTCTCGCTGGTTCGCGATATTACAGACCGCAAGCAAGCACAAGAGGAGTTGACCCTCTTTCGATCCCTTCTTGACAATACAAACGATACCATCGAAATTATTGACCCTGAGACGGGACGCTTTCTCGACGTGAATGAACAAGCTTGCCGGATCCACGGCTACACCCGCGAGGAGTTTCTGTCTCTGACGATCTCCAAGATTAACCCCGGTGTAGCTGATTGGGAGAAAACAGTGGAGGAGCTGCGGCAATCCCGTTCCATAGTCCGTGAGAATTATCATCGACGTAAAGATGGTTCACATTTTCCTGTTGAAATCAATATCAACTATATCCGCCTTGACCGCGATTACATCCTTGCAGTAGTTCGGGACATTACCGAGCGCAAGCGGGCTGAGGAAGCGCTTCGGGCTAGCGAGCAACGCTATCGCGCTTTGTATCGCGATAACCCATCTATGTTCTTTACCCTGGATGCCGGGGGTACCATCATTGCCGTGAATGAGTTTGGGGCAAGTCAACTTGGCTACACCATAGCCGAACTGGAAGGCCGGCCGGTACTGGATGTTTTCTACGAAGAGGATAAGGCCGCCGTGAGCAAACAACTCAAGACCTGTTTGCAAAACCCCTGGCAAGTATTCCAGTGGCAGTTCCGCAAAGTCCGCAAAGACGGCAGTCTCATATGGGTTGAAGAATATGTCCGCACCGTCAACGGGTCAAATGGGGTAATGTATGTTCTGGTCGTCTGCCACGACATCACCGGGCGCAAACAACTGGAAGCAGACAATGAGACATTAACAGCCCAATTTTACCAAGCGCAGAAAATGGAATCGATTGGTCGGCTGGCTGGGGGCATTGCCCATGACTTTAACAATCTGCTTGTTCCGATTATGGGCTACGCGGAATTAAGTCTGAGCCGCGTTGATGCCGATAGCAAACTGTATAGCGATCTCACCCAGGTGAGAAAAGCCGCCGACCGCGCCGCCGATCTCACCCGGCAAATTTTGGCCTTTAGCCGGCAGCAAGTGCTGGAGCTAAGCCTACTTAACACCAACGACATTATTATCGACTTCAAGAGAATGCTGCAACGGCTGATTGGCGAAGATATAGAACTCTATACCTTCCTTGTGCCTGATCTGGTCCCCATTAAAGCCGATAAAAGCCAGATTGAGCAAGTGATCATGAATTTGGCTGTCAACGCACGCGACGCCATGCCCAACGGCGGCAAGCTTATCATCGAAACCGCCAATGTCGTTCTAGACGAAACCTATGTTGAAAAATATGCAAACGAACTAACCCCCGGCCCCTATATTATGCTGGCGGTAAGCGACACCGGCCACGGTATTGATGCGCAAACACAGAAGCGTATCTTCGACCCCTTCTTTACCACCAAAGCCAGCGGTCATGGGACGGGGTTAGGGCTGGCCACCGTCTTTGGCATTATCAAACAGCATCAAGGCCACATTATGGTCTATAGCGAACCGGACAACGGGACCACCTTCAAAACTTATCTTCCCAAAGCCAAAGAATTTGGGCAAACAGTTGTTGACCAAACGCCAGAGCCGGCTTTAAAGTTTGGTACGGAAACAATTTTGGTTGTAGAAGATGAGGAAATGGTCCGCAAGCTGGTGTGCGAAACCCTTGAAACCTACGGCTATAATGTTATCGAAGCCAAAAACCCGGCCGATGGTCTTAATCTGGCCTCAACCAAAGGCCCTATCCATCTACTGGTTACCGATGTCATTATGCCCTATATAAATGGCAAAGAACTTTATCAGCAGGTGTCCGCTCTCCATCCAAACTGCAAAGTATTGTATATGTCGGGCTATACTAACAACGTTATCATTCACCATGGTATTTTGGACAAAGGCATCAACTTTTTACAAA